>CACWIW010000004.1 GCA_902761035.1 uncultured bacterium
GCGAGTACGCGAACGTTTCGTTCGCTGTCGAAGTCTCCAAGGACGGCGCCACCGAGACGCTCACGCTCACGATCCCGACGCTCATCGTGCCGTAAGGAGATGTGGCGTAAGAAGGTGGGGCGACCCCTCCGGGTGAGCCGTGGCGGCGGTCACGCAGGACGCATGAACCTACCGAGTCACGGCTCGCCGAGGACGGCTCGCCCTAACCTTGCGAAAAGCGGCTTTCCCAGTCAGTATTGATTGGGGAAGCCGTTCTTTTTTGCTTTGCGCGACGGGTACGAAGTCGATCTGACGGCGGTCGAAATCGACCTTCTCCACGCGTACCTTGAGCTTATCGCCTACTGACCATGTTTTTCCGCCGCCGACAAGCGTCTCGTGGAACTCGTCAAAGCGCACGAAGTCGTCGGCGAGTTTTGAGATATGCACCATGCCGCCGATGGCGAGCTGCGGGAGGTCCACGAAGAGGCCGTAGCGCGTACACTTGCCAATCACCGCGTCGAACACGGTGCCGCGCGTACGGAGGTCCTCCTCCAGGTAACGGTATTTCTTGATCTCGTCAAGCGCGCGCTCCGCCTCGTCCGCCACCTGCTCGCGCTCGCTCGCGTTCTGCGCAGCGCGCTTGAGCCAGCCAAGGTCGAGACGCCCGCCGTTGCCGGTGATCCACGAGGCGAGCTGGCGGTGCAGCACGAGGTCGGGGTAACGGCGTATGGGCGAGGTGAAATGAGCGTAGAACTTCTTCGCAAGGCCGAAGTGTCCGATCTGCTCGGCGCTGTAGAGAGCGCGCTTCATCGCGCGCAGCACCATCACGCTGAGCGTGCCCTCGAGCGGAGAACCCTTGATTTTCTTGAGAAAGCGCGCAAGGTTCTTCTGTTGGTTGAGGTCGCCGCACGAGATACCGAGATTCGCGAGGTTCGCGCGGAGCTCCTCAAGCTTCTCCGGGTCCGGCGGCTCGTGGAGACGCGCGAGGATTTTAATGCCGCGCGTCCACAGCTCCTTCGCCACGGCCTCGTTCGCCGCCACCATGCACTCCTCAACTAGCTGGTGCGACTCGTCGTAGGGACGCACCTCGATGCCGGTCATCATCCCCTTCTCGTCGATGAGGATCTGCGCCTCTGGCACGTCCATGTCGAGCGCACCGGCGGCGAAGCGGTTGCGCCGCAACTGCTGCGCGAGCTCATTGATGGCGAGGATGGCCTTGCGCGCAGTGGGAGACGGCGGTCGCGGGGCGACCGCCCTACCGGCGATTACGTCCATCACCTGCTCGTAGGTGAAGCGGGCCTTTGAGCGGATTACGGACTTCGCGAAGCGACGAGCCACGCAGTTCCCCTTCGCGTCGAACGTGAGGAACGCGCTGAACGCGAGGCGGTCCTGTCCGGGCACGAGCGAGCAGACGCCGTTCGAGAGCTGCTCGGGCAACATGGGGATCACCTTGTCCACGAGGTAGACGCTCGTCGAACGGCGGTACGCCTCCTTGTCGAGCGCGGAGCCGGGCGTGACGAAGTGCGAGACGTCGGCGATATGGACGCCAAGCACGCGGTTGCCCTGCTTGTCGGTTTCGATGGAGAGCGCGTCGTCGAAGTCGCGCGCGCTCGCGGGGTCGCAGGTGAAGATGAACTTCCGCCGCAGGTCGAGGCGCTTGCCCGGTTCGGCGAGGCGCGCGCTCACGTGTTCGGCGGCGTCCAGCACACCGTGCGGGAAGGACTCCGGCAGATCGTACTGCTTCATCACGGCGAGAGTGTCGAGCGACGGATCGTCCTTCGGACCGATGACGTCCGTAATCTCTCCCTCGGGGGCGAGGTGGCGGTTCTCCCAGCGCACGAGGCTCATCACCACGCGGTCGCCCACTTGCGCGCCCTTCGCGTCGGGCACGGTGAACTCCTGACGGTAGGCGGGGTTGAGCGGCTGGACGCGCGTGAAGCGTCCCACGGCTGTGACGGTGCCGACGATTGACCGAGGCGCGCGCTCGTCGATGCGCAGCAGCACGCCCTCGTCGCCCGAGCCCTTAAGCTTAATCGTCACCGTGTCGTCGGGCAACGCCGTCCCGAGGTCGCGTTCCTCGATCCAAACGGCCTTGTCGGTCTCTGGATCCACGAGGAATCCCGCGCCGTTGCGCGCCATGTGCAGACGCCCTGTCATCGTGCCGGTCTCGCGCGGCGACTGGCGTTGTCTCAGTTTCTCTTTTCTCTTGTTCATGGTTTCCCCTCTTTTTCGGGCCCCATCAGAAGAACCACTTGGCGCAGGCGAGCAATCCCTGCTTCCACGGCACGCGGTGCGACACGCCCGTCTTGCCCTTGAAGGAGTCGAGGTTCGCCACGTACCAGTCGTAGTTGCGCACGAGCGCGTCCTTGTTAGAGTACTTCGGCGCGAAGCCGAGCAGCTTCTCCGCGCGCTCGATCGACACGAAGCTGTCCGTCGACGCCGTCTCGTACACCCATGGGTAGAGCGGCGAGAGATGCAGCTTTTCGAGGATGCGGAGGATGAAGACGATCGGCTTCACGGGGAGTCCGCGGATCTTCTTGCCGTGTCCGGCGCGGTCGAGGACGGCCTGGTAGTCCTCGCGCATCGTGGTGAACTCCTTCGCGCCGATGTTGAACTCGGTGTTGACGGTCTTCGCGTCGAGCGTCATCGCGCTCCAGATCGCGCAGCAGAGATCCTCAACGTCCATCAGCTGGTAGCGGTTCTTTCCGCTTCCGATCATCGGGAAACCATGGCCCGTGTAGGCCCAGTCGTAGAACAGCGCAAACACTCCGAGGCGCTCCGGGCCGATGAAGCTCTTCGGACGTATGATCGGCACGCAGAAGCCCTCCGCGCGCGCTGCTCGGCAGAGTTCCTCGGCCTCGATCTTCGCGTGGCCGTATGGCCCCACGCCGATCAATTCATCGTCTTCGTAAATAGGGTGCTTTTTCGGCACGCCGTAGACAGCCGTGGAGGAAATCTGCACCATGCGCACGTCGCCCGCGCGGCGGCAGGCAGCGATCACGTTGCGCGCGCCGTCCACCTCCGTGGTGCGGATGTCCTCGGGCGAGTAGAGCGGCAGGGCGGCGGCGGTGTTCACCACCGCGTCGCAGCCCGACACGCACTTGTTCACCGTCGCGGGGTCGCGCACGTCGCCGAGCGTGAATTCGAGCCAGGGCTCCTTAGCCTCGGGGTAGTCGAACGGCGCGATGTCCAGCACGCGGATGTGCTCCACGCCCTTTGTGCGGAGGTGGCGGATGAGGTTGATGCCAAGGAATCCGCTTCCCCCAGTAACCAAAACAGTTTTCATTTTTTTGTCCATTTGATCTCCAATCTTCTTACCGCACGCTACTCCGCGAGAGGTGCGGTGAAATCCGCCGCAGTGCGGCGGGATATGACGAACACGGCGTCCGCGCCGCCAACGGTCGCGTAGCGTCCGCCGCCCGGCGCATTGCCGCCTACAAGAATGTTCTGTCGCACGGCGTCGGCCGCTTCCACGTCCACCGCCAGCACGAACGCGGGCTTGTCGAGTCCGCACCGGCGCAAGTCGTCCGCAGACGCGGCGAGCGCCTCGACTCCAGTCGCCTCCACGCGCGCGAGCGCCGAGAGCAGCGCCTTGACGGCCGCGTCGTTCACGCGTTTCGCGTCGGACGCCTTCTCGCCCTTCACGAGATCCCACGCGCCGCGGTCGGCGTTGAAACGCACAGACGTCTCCGCGCCGGACGCGGCGCGCACCGAGAGACGCCGTACCGTGGCGGGGTCGATCGCGAGCAGCGTCTTCGAGCGGAGGTCCGCGAACGCGGAGCGTCCGCCCAGGAGTTCGGCCGACACCGCGAGTCCGGGGCGGTTGGTGACTGTGGTGGACACGCTCACGAGTATGCGCTCGTCGCCGGCGCGTCCCTCGTTGGAAACGTCGCTCTGCTTGAGACGCAGCAGCCGCTCCATGAACGCCGCCACCTTGGGCTGGTCTGCGGGTGCGACGACGGGCGCCTCGATCCGCCATACGCTGTTGGTGTCCTGCGCGAGCACGTATACTGCCGGTCCGGCGGTGAACGAGACGGATGTCACCTTCTCGCCCTCGGCGAACGGGAACACGCGCGTATCGCGCAGCGACGCGCCGTCCGCGCGGCAGCGCTCGGCAAGCGCGGCGTCGACTGACACCACGGCCTTCCCGTTCCGCACGAGCGCCCACACGAGGTTCGTGCCGGCCGAGCGTCCGAACACGATCTGCTCCGTGCGGTCCGCCGCTCCGCGCACCGTCACGGAGAGCCCCGCGTCAAGTCCGTAAGGCACGAGGTCGTCCGCGCGGATGCCGCCCGCCGGCACGGACGGACGGGTTCGCGACGGGATCTCGAACGCCACGATCTGCGCGGCGGCGAGGCAGTCCACAAGGGCGCCCACCGCAGTTCCGTCTGCAGGAGCCACCGCAGGCGAAAGTATCGACCACCCGCCTTCCGCGCGCGCAAGGCGGACAGCCGGCTTGTCGGGAACGCGGATGTCTAGGCCGGAGATTTCCTCACGCGGACATTCAAGCATGCCGCGCTCGCGGAAGTCGTCCAAGTTGCGGGGGATCCTTTCAAATGCGTCCTTCGGCAAGGCGCAGATGCTGCGCGACCCCTCCACGTGGGCGTAGACCTCGGTTCCGGACGGCGAAATGTTCCCGAATGTGACAGCCGTATGGCGTCCGCGTGAACTGAGCGTGACGGACAGTGAATTGGTATTTATCCCGAAGTCCGCGAACGTCTCGTTCATTTCAAGAATTTCTCCGTCGGACCGCATGTCCGAAATCGGCACGAGCGTAAGCGCATCGACGAGGCGGGCGACCGCGGCAGAGTCCGCTACGACGGCGAAGGGCCGCACGAGGCGCCATGTGCCGTCCGCCCCGCGCGCAAGCTCGACCTCCCCCTGCCCCGCGTTCCGCACAACGCAGGCGTCCACGCGCTCAGGTCTGAACTCGCACAGGACGCGCGCGCGCGCTTCCGGAGCGGCACTGCGCGTCCGCGTCTCCATCCACACGAGCAGGCCGCCCAGTAGGAGGATGCCCACAATGAAAAACAGGATCGCGCGCATGTTGCTCATGACCGCCTCCTTCTGCGAAACGCGGCAAGCAACCCCAACAGCAGCACGCATGCGGCAGGGCCGCCGGCGGCCAGCACCCCGAAGCGAATCCACCGCGAGCGGTCCATGCCCGTGGCGACGACGTTTCCTGGCATACGGGAATCCGAGAATGCGTCAAGGCCCGCGAGCCACGCGACGGCGTTGAGGAGGAAGTCGCGGTTCGCGTTCGCGCGGCGGGCGAGCGCTCCGTTGAGGGCGAACGTGGCGTCGCCGACCACAACGATGCGCGTTGGGCGGAATGCAAGGTCCTTCGCAGCGCCGCCGCCACGTTCAAGCGCCGCAGCTAGCACGAGAGGTCCCTTGGGCTCAGTCGTGGGGTCGAACGCCCACGGACGCACCGCCGGCTCGGATTCACCCCAGCTCTTGGCGTCAGTTCGCGCGAGCGCCATGAACTCAGTGCGGTCCACGGCCGCCGATTGCGTCGCATCTACCGCATTTGTTGCCGCCGCGGCCGTCGGCTGCAGTACGGCGGCACCCTCGAAGAGAAGCGTGCAGCCCGCGAGCGGACGCGTCACCGCATGGTCGCCCAGGTCCGTCACCAGCACGTCGGCGCCGTTGAACGTGGACGACGGCGACACGGCCGTGCATGGTAGCTGCCGCACGCCCCAGTCCGAAAGAAGCGAACCGACGCCCGCGTTGGGCGAGGAGGCCGTCAGCACGAGCAGACGCCCCCCGCCGCGAAGGTACCCTTCCACGCGCTGCGTCTCCGTGCGTGAGAACGGTTCGCGCGCACCGGCGATCACGAGCACGGCGCAGTCTTCCGGCACGGTGGCGGTCTGCGCGAGGTCGATGGTCTTGATGCGGTAGCCGTTCTGACGGAACTCGCGCGCCATGTCGCTCATACCGTAGATTGCATCGTATGAGGCAGCCGACGACTCGCCGTGGCCGGTCGTCCAGTACAGCGTCCCGCGCCGTCCTGCCACGGACAGACGCTGCACCGCCGTGGCGCATGCGCTCTCGGCCTCGAAGAGGCCCTCGGTGGTGACGGCGAGCGTATCGTTCGTGACGCCCGCGAAGAGGTCGTCCACCGGCACCGTCACCTTACGCCGTCCCTGTCGGAAGACGAGCGTCCCCTCCGGCACGCCGGCCTTCACGAGCCGTCCTGCCGCGCCAAGGTCCCAGCGCGGATCGACGTTCGCGACCTCCAGCTGCACGCCGGCCACGCCGCGCGCAGTGGTCTCAAGGCCGCGCAGGAGACGCCGGACCACCCGGTAGGCGGGCGCGCGCTGCGATAGGAAACACGTCACGTACACCGGCTCGCCGCTCGTCTCGGCCAGAATCTGCCGCGTACGGTCCGACGCCGAATACCCGCCGCGCATCGGAAGTTCGGCGGAGATGCTGAACCTGTCCACGAAGAGGAACGCGCATGCCGTGAATGCGAACGCGAGGAACACGGCGCATGCCGTGGAGAAACGCACGCCTAGCCAGCCGCGTCCACCGAACTGCAGCAGCGCAAGCGTCTTCGAGGCCGCGAACAGCGCGCACACTGCGAGGGCGAAATAGAGGAACAGGGTGGAGAGCTGCAAGAGCCCCGTGGAAAGATCCACCAGGTGCGCTGTGAACGGCAATTCCGTGAAGTGTACGCGGAACGCGCGCCCCCAGATGAAGGCCGACTGGTAGGCCGCGGTTGGCAGCACTACGGTGAGCATAAGCGAGATGATGGCCGCGACGGCCGCGGAACGACAGCAGGCGCTCGCGAAAATTCCGCACGCGCACCAGAGTGCCGCCTGCATGAGCAGCGCGGCATACGCAGGGAGGAACAAGTCCCACGTGAGATGCTCAGCGAGAGCCGGCGCGCACGCGGGGAGCAACGCCAACGGCAACGCCAGGTAGACGGCAAGCGCAAGCGCTGCGTGCAGCCATGCGCCGAGGAACTTGCCGAGCACGACGTCGCGCGGACGCACCGGCGCGGAAAAAAGAAGATCCGCGCGGCCAGATGCACGATCGTCGGCCACCAGGCGCATTGTCAGGACAGCCGCCAATACGGGAAGCGTCGGTGCCGCTCCGAGCGCCCACAGCACGGCCACGGGAGTGAGTCCCCCCTCTCCGCCCAACAGCGCCCTTGCGAAGAGACCGCCAGACACGCCGAGGAACACCGCCACGGCGATCGCAGTCGACATCGACCCCATCAGCGCGCCGAACGTGCGCAGCATGACAACGCGCACAGTCCTCATGCCACTACCTCCTCTCCGGCCTTCCCCGCGAACAGGTTGCGCACGTCGTCCGCCGTATTCGCGATCTGCAGGCGTCCGCCCTTCAGCACGAGAAACTTGGTCGCAATGGACTCCAGCTCGTCAAGTTCATGTCCGGAGATTATAGTCGCCGCGAACGACGAAACCGACTTGAGGATGCGCCCCACGGAGAGACGCATCTCCGCGTCCAGCCCAGCAAGCAGGTCGTCGAGGAACAGGAAACGCGGACGGAGGAGGATCGCCTCCGCCAACGCCACGCGCTTGCGTAGGCCCTGCGAAAGACAGTCCGCGCGCGTGTTCGCGCGCGCGGAAAGACCGCACAGCTCCATCGCCTCGAGCACGCGGTGGCGGATTTTCTTCTGCACCTCTCCCTTGAGGTTCGCACGGTACTTCAGGTAATCCTTAACCGTCATGCCCGGCTCCACCGCCGCAGACTCGGGCAGGTAGCCCAGCAGCCGACGGTACCGCAAAGGCGAAAGGAGCATGTCCACCGCATCCGCAACCACGGTCCCGGCGGACGGCAGGCATGCACCGGCAAGGATGCGAAGGAGCGTTGTCTTGCCCGCCCCGTTCGCACCGACAAGCGCCACCGTCTCGCCCGGCGTGACGGTGAAGGAGACGTCTTCCAGCAGCGGTGAACGTCCCCATGAAAAGGATATGTGTTTGACCTCTAACATTGAGTGCCGATATTGTATCAAAATTTGGCTCTTTCGTGAACTGGAAATTCCCCCTTGCGCGCGCGCCGGGAATCTGCTATACTATGCGCCGTTTTCACCCCATTGCCTCATGGTGTAATGGTAGCACCGCAGATTCTGAATCTGCTTGTTAAGGTTCGAGTCCTTATGAGGCAACCATTCCGCAAAACCTGCGGACTCTCGACGTTGGATGCGTCGGGCCGAGCACGCCACCGATGCAGTCAATGATTTCGCCGCCGGCCTTCTTGAAGTAACCTCCAATTATGGATTTCGATGATTCAGGAACGAGAATTGCTGGAAACAACCGGGCGAAAGTCGCGGATTATCTCGGGCAGCTTGAAGGCACACCACTGTGGGAGAAACGCATCAAACTTGCGGCGCAAGTATAAAATTGGTCTTTTAGGCTTCATGCGCTGATATTATATCACTAATCTGCCACACTAGGCAACCCTCAAACATATTTTATGAGCGAACTTTCCATAGAATCTGCCATTTTTATGAGCGAAGTTCTCAGATTCCCATTCGACGTTCTCCATTGGCGTAGGAATTGCGGTCACGCGCGCTATCGCTTCGCCGCCGCGACTCGCTTCACGATCTCGGCCACGGCCTTCCACTTCTTTCGGATGACGGACCGTTTCGCGAACTTGGCGGGAATCTTCCCCTTGTGCTTCACGAAGAGCATGAAGGTTTCGGCGAAGTCCTCCTGCGTGGCAGAAGTGGCGTATTCAGAGACATAGCGGGTTCCCCACCCCGCCGCGACGCACTCTTCCGCAGGATCTTCGCCGTAGGCGCCACCGAACGCGGCGCGGAACAATCCGCCCTTCTTCAGCGCGCCCGGATACAGGTCCGCGAGCGCGTGCCCGAACTCGTGACGAATCACGTCAAGCGCGTTCGCCTTCACGCCCAGGTCGCGCCAGAGAGCCGCGATTGGCAGATACATTGACGGGAATTCAATAGTCTTCTCCTTCTCCTGATAGCGTCCCATCGTCCCTGTAAATGTCATGCTCGGCGCAATCGTCAGGTACGTGCACCCGACCCCGTCCAGTTTTGATCCATCCCACAGGACGCCGAGACGCCAGAGTTCCATACGGACCTTGTTGTAGGCCCGATTCACTTCGTTGCGCGATGTGTAGATTTGGCCCATGATGTTCTTTCATTACCCTGCTACGTACATTTCTCGTTGGGATTGCTTTCGAGTCCCAACAATCACCTACCAGTTTAGCTTATCTTTCGGCTTCAGCTGCCTCAGCACTGTCATACCCTCGGCGTAGCCCTGCTTGATAAATCGCTTTGCGCACTCACCATTGAAGGCCAGAGTACCAGACCAGATGCGAATCTGGCGAGAGAGAGCATCAACACTTTGTGTAAGTTTCCCTACAAATGGAACGTCGTTTAGGAAACCGAAACTTGGCAACAAGTCGCTTGCGACATCCAACAGTCCTCGCAGTGAGCTACGGGGACGCACCTCGACTAATGTTGTGCCGCGCGGGATGGTGGCATCAATCGCTTCCGGTTCGTCAGCGGCACAATTACACCGCACGACGATGATCGTACGGATGTCGGGCCGACGTTCGAGAATCTGGGAGACGGGGATGTTGTCCCCGCCCATTGCCTCCCAGGAACCATCGACATACCTCCTGCCGTTTAGATCCACCGGAGCAAATCCCCATGGGATGGCCGCAGAGGCAAGTAGCTGCTTGATTCTGTTGTCTGCGTTCACTTCCTCGTTCAGAAAGAAACATTGTCTTTCATAGCAGTCCGAATCAAATGTGCTGAGCAATCCCCCTCGGCATTCAAGCGTAGTGGCGTAGACTTCCGGCGCCCCTTCTGGCCATATTCTAGGAAGCAGTCTAGAAAGAATCGTTTCCAGAGCGCTACGGTCAAGAAGCCCCTGGAACGGGAATGGTTTCCCCGACAACACGTCTTTGAGGGCAACGATGAACTGACCCGGCACTAGATTTGAAAGATTTGGCGTGGCGATGTCACCGACTTTTGTGTGCCAGAACCGGCAAATCTTCTCCGGATCACGTAACGCAGCAAACGCCGCAGCGTTGATCGCTCCGGCGGAAGTGCCAGAAATCACGCTAACCCGATCGGCAAGACCGAGTTCGCACATCGCCTTCCAGACACCAGCCTGGAACGCCCCTTTCGCGCCGCCGCCAGAGAGGACGAGCCCAATTGAATCATCATTTCCCATATTCTACCAACTCAGTTTTGCTTTTCCAATCGTTTCGCCGAGCGTAACGGCTGGACGATATCCTGCGAACCACTTCTTCACCTCTGCGGCACGGACGGCAGGATACGGATGCGAAGCATCCTTTATCATCCAGTTCTGCAGAAACTTACTCTTGCCAGAATCCTTCATGAACTTCTGGTATTCGGCGGCTTGTTGGACGAACTGCTCCATGTCCACGCGTTCGGTGATGCGCGTTCCACCTCCGGCAAGACGCATCATCGTGCGAGCGACGACATCAGCGTCATTTGTCACGTATGCCGCCACACGGTCAGCGGAAAACTCACTCCGGCGAATCCAGTACATGAGCGCCCACTGCAGCGGCTCGGAGATGATGCCGAGACCAAACAATCCTCCAATGCCGCCCCCTGCGGAAACGAGCAGACTTGCAAGGGAATGGTAGAGAACATGTCGGCAGAGGATATGCCCGCATTCGTGCGCGATGACAGCCCTCAACTCTTCCTTGGAAAGTAAGTCGATGATACCTGAGTTCACGACGACGAACGGCTTGGTGTCACCGTATGTGTAGGCATTCGGGATCGGATCCATTTCAAGGAACATTTCCGGTTCCGGTATCTGAAGCGTTTCGCAAGTATCCTTCAGAATCGCATAAAGTTCGGGAAGTTGCGACGGCCCGAGCTTGATCTTTGAAGCCATGTTGATACCGTGCATCATGTCCTCGGTGACAGACTGCATGAATTTCTTCATGAGCGTGTCAAGCCCCGGGATTGCCTGTAGCTTGTTCAACGCATCCCGATCTTCGGGGTGAATGAATGGTTTGTAGTCGATGGGCATAGTGAACATTCCTCTCTTTGAATGACATTGGATGAAAAATTACTACTTTCCTTTCGAAAAAATCTTTCGGAAAAATCCGCTGCACCTTGTACGAATCTCAGAAAACCACTTTCGCTTCGGCGGATGAAGTAACACATCAACATCTTTACGACAAGTTTCGAGCTCCTTGCGAAGCTCAGTTACTTCTTCTTTGAGAAGCTTATTTTCGTCTCTAGCACAATTGAGATTTGCCTTGGCGTCGTCAATAAGTCGCTGCAATTCTGCGACCTTGTCCGGCACTGCCTGAAACTGCTTCTCGGCACTTTCCACACGAACACGACAGCGCTCAACCTCATTAGAGAGAGTGTCTGTCTTACTCTTGAGCTCGCCGTTGTCTTTCAAGATACTGTCGAGATTCGTTATGACCGAGTTGACTAATGTTGTAAGTTCGGCACGGACTGCCTCACGCACAGCCTCGCGCACAGCATCAGGGATTACGTTGAGGCGCTGATCTAAGGCGTCTAAGCGTTTGCCGGCGACTTCAATACACTTCCACGCCGTCCACTCGCCTTTCGGAAGCGGTCCATTGAGCTGCTTGTATGCGGTAAACGCTTTATCACGCAATGATCGGAGTTCGGAGTATATGTCCTCTCCTGGATTGAGCTTGAGTTCATTGATAGCCCTCCAAAGCGCCTCCTTGTTCTCGTTTTCTTTATGAAAGGCATTCAAATGGTCTTGAAAATCATCCCAAGACGGAACATAGACATCACCTCCAAATACTCCTTGCGACACTCTTACCGACATAATGCGGCACCTTTCATTTCGCCTTCCTCGACGAAGTCGGTCTCTTCTTAGCTATATTTCGTTTTGCCGTAACCGGCCTAGTACTGGATGACATTACAGTTTTCTTACGCACTGCGGACTTGCGTGTCTTTCCAATCTTCTGCTTCGCCTTCTCCATCGGCAATTCGACCCCAAGATGCTGTGCCAGCAAGCGGTAGTGGGGCGCAAGCAGTTCCTTGATCACCCCTTGGAATGTTTCACGCGCCGTCTCGACAATCTTCTCGATTTCTTTTTGTGCTACGGCGGCGATCTTTGCCGCAGAAGCTGCCTGAACAGACATCTTGGCAAGCTTGCGCTCCTGCGCTTCCATTTTACTGTCAATGTCGCCAATTTCCAGTCCGATTACTTCTGCCACAATATTCTTAACGTCGGCCCGCGTCAAGATATCGACCGTTCTAGTCTCGTCGCCGGTCAAGTGGCTTACAGTCACGAAAGTATGTCTAGCCATAACCATCCTCCCTATGCGGCATTCCACCGCTTTTTGAATTCCACCACGAAACGATCCACGATCCTATTGATCTCACGTTCCGGATTCGCTACCGCGTGTTTGAGCAACTCAAGCGGAAGATTCCTCAGGAAGTCACGAACGGGAATGAATCCGCTACGGACGAGCATCTCGTTGCGAAGAGCGTCATCAACTGCGGAGATACCAAGATCATCTTCCGCGTACGAACGTATCTTCCGAATGTCTCTCGTGTCACCCTGAGAAACGGAATCTATCAAACCGAGGCCAAACCGCGCCCAAAGAATGTTAAGCGGAATGACGAAGTGGCCGTCCAGCGGGATTATCAAGGACTTCAACCCCTTGTTTTCCAGCTCAGCTTCGATCGTCTCAACGATGTCACCGTTTTCTTCAGGCGACCACTTCTCGGAATTCCTACAGTTCAGGAGAAAGATCATTTGCTTCCCCTGTTCTCGGACTCGTTTGAAAACATCTGCACAGGTTTCCCCTAGCGACTTGCTTTCATGGACATAAATCACCACGTTCGACATGTCGATGGCAGATGCAGCCGTACCGTCATCCTCGCCATTCGCATCGAATCCCGGTGTGTCGATGATGGAAACGGCCGGTGACAGCGAATAAATGACGTTCTCATGCGTGGTAGAAAGTCCCCGCCCCATTTCGGCGACATTGCGACCAACAAGCGCATTTACCAATGATGATTTTCCGCGCTGAAATCCACCGACAATGGAGATTGTCAAGACTGTGCTCATCCGGCCAACTCCTTTGTGACGGTTGAGGCAAAAGCCTCGATCCGCTTACGCAACGGTTCAATGACATTAATGCGTTCGGCCCTGTTTGCCTCGGCGATGCGCTTGCGCTCTTCAAGGGATTTGCCAAACTGTGTTTCAGGTTCCCTTACACGCTCTGCCTCAAAGTCGGTCTTTAGTGAACCAAGACGCGAAATGAGTTTTTGTCGTATTCCCTCAAGACCTTGTCTAAGCTGATCTTCCAGAGGCTGTCTGATTTTGTCTTGAAATCGGATATCATTGACAGAATCCTCTATATTCTTGCGGAATTTGCTCGCCGTCTCCACAATCAAAGCATTGCGCCGCTGTTCCTTGGCAATTTTGTTTCTTTCTGGCGCAGATGGGTCAATACCTCCTATCTTTGCCAATTCAGCAAAGAGCCAAAGCAAAAAGTCCAACAGGTTTTTGAAATTATTCAGCAAAAAAGTCTTGATATCTGTCGCACCGTGGACGATGTCAATCACCTGCCGGTTTTCCAATAGGACATTGGACAGATTATCGCATAACTCGCCGACGTCTTCCTCGGGGACGCTGGGAGGCTCAAATCCATCCAACATTTCGCTCTCGTTGATCTTCCGTTCCTTCCAAAGTTCGTGGATGTCACTGCAGACAAAAGCCAACGATTTTCGAAGCCGTCCAACACCATCGCCTTGACGCCACTGCTCCAGTGCGCGGCTCATGGCACCCTTCAAAGCCCCCGCAAATTTCGGGGTTATGTCACGCTTGATAGCTTGAGCCAGCTTCTCGGCGCTCCAGAAGAATCCGGCATTCACGGTTGATTCGGCCAAATGATAGGAAAGGTCAGTCACCAATCGATTCCCGATGGCAAGCTCAAGAATTGATCGAGCCAAACTATTTACCATTGAGTCAAGGCCCTCTCCCAAAACAGATCTTTCAACTTTCCCATTGGCGCGATCTACAAAATCAGCTAATTGCCTTTTCGCATCTTCGACCTTGACCTTCCATTCTGCCTCTTTTTCCTCCGCAGCCTTCTCGGAGGCTCTAAGAACACCTTCGTAGGCGCTGAGCGCCTTGGCCGCACGGTCGCTGCCGCGATTCACGAGAATGCTTTCGGCCTTAAGCGGAATGATGTCATTGTTTAACTTGGAGATGATTACATCCAATTGGCTCGCCTGCCGAGCAATTTCTACGGATGCCGACGTTAATTCATCGATACTTGCGAGATTATCATCTTCAATCATAGTGCCGACTTTATGAACCATCTTCACCCACATGGAAGACAACGAAGAAGCTCCGTCCTTGACTTTAGCGTCACGGCGCATATTTGCCTCATCCAAATCGCTGAACAAGTCGTGGTGTTTCAAGAGCAATTCACCCTGCGTGGAAAGGAAAGCCAAGCGCGCGCTGTAAGGGACAACATCCAAAGATCGTCCCATATTGGCGAGCAAGCTTTTCGTCACATCTAGAATCTCCGTTGATTTGACATCCCATTCTGACCAAATATTGGCCGTGGTCTGGATTTTTCCATCAAGTCCCCAATTGGCGATCCGCTGAATGGCCCTCTTGTCATGATCACCCAACTGCTTGTCGCCATAAATTAGATACCAGACAGCGTCGGCATGGCGAATCGCTCTCTCCGCCACACAGGTGTCAAAGGCATTGGCAAAGAGGCCGGGGCAGTCCGTAATGCGGCAGCCCAGCCGTTGGAGATTTTCGGAATGGAGTCGAACCAAAACGGAACGAACAAATACAAATGCAACCTCATCAAACTCAAAATGGGCGTTGCAGCCATCCCGCCACCGTGTCTCCCAGTCTTTTGGGAAAGCGACTAGTTTTTGAAATTGATTGATGGGCAGCGTAGCGTTCTCAACCAGTTCCTTTTGCCCATCCGTTCCGAAAAAACGGAGCTGGAGCGTGGCGATGCGCAATTGGTCGAGGCGATCTCGCTCCCAGTTTGCCTTGTCAGATTCCCACTTTCGCCACAGACCATCTGCGGTACTGCGAAGAAGGTTCATTATTTCCGGTCTTCGCAAATCGGCCAACTTAGGAAACCCGTCATCGGTATCGATAGCATCTTCATATTCTTCGTCGGAGAGATTTGAGTTTAAGCTCCGCAATTCTTTTGAAGCCATCAGCTCTCCACGAAGGATGGTTGAAATTCCCAGGGAAAGTTCATCTGGGGACTTATAACTTACCTCTGCCCATTCGGCAAGGCCGTCCTTCGTCTCGTTTCCCGAAATATTCTGGGCTGTGACAACGGCAGCGCTCGTCTTAATGCCACTGCCGCGCGGGGAGATGTCGCGACCATCGCAGAGTGCGTTGAAAGTGGTGGACTTCCCGCCCTGATACTCGCTGACGAGGGCGATTTCAAAGGCATCCTCCTGACACTTACACGTTGTCAGGCGAAGTTCATCGGCGTATTTCTTTGGCACGTTCAGAGCGGAAGCTTCCTTCAAGAGGGCAAGCAATTCGTTGCGGCGGAATTCATACCATCTCGCACGGTCTTTGATATTGACGATCCGTGTTTCATCAGTTTTCGCCGTCCAGATGATATCGCCGTTTTCAAAATGTGAGATTCGGTCGTTCGGATCGCTGTCGCCATCGTAGGCTTCCTCGTCAGAAATCGGATGCCCGAGTGAACCTCGTTTGCCTGAAATGTCGAAAGCCCCCCACTCCTTGTACCAGCGCCTACCAATCGTACCATGGATTTCATGGGGTTCGGTCTCGCCGGGGCGTATCACAATCGCGCACCAATCCTGGTAGTTACACTGCCATCCACCGTCGAGGGTACGATAGATTCCAGGTTCTATTGGTTCGCCAACATAATATCCGCGTTGCTTCATCCAGTCGTATTTGGCCTGGAATTTGGAAAGGACATCAGCTGGGATGTTAGCGTTCACGGATTAACTCCTTTGCGATGAATGTTGGGTTGGGTGATGGCTAGTGCTTGCCGAAATTGGCGAGAAATGCCCGCAGTGCGACCTTTGCTTTTTCCGTGGCTTGTATTACGGTTGGCGCGATGGTGCCGCGAAACACAGTAGTCGTTGCAGCAGCGGCCGAGTTGAGTGCATTACCGGCCTTGGTTGCTGCGACTTTGGTTTCTCTCGCAACTGCGTTGGCCGCGTTCGCCACCACCGGCGCGACCCTTTCATAGATTGCGCCGACACGTCTCCTCGCCTCATCAAGCCAAGACGCCATGCCGTCCTTCTTTCCGAGTTCGGCTAATTTCTGGCGAAGAGCGGGGAAACCGCATCGCGCCATGATGGCAGAAGGTGAGGGATCGTCAATGCCGAGTTCGTCTTTGGCATAGCACCTGATTCGCTTTTCGACACGCTCGGCGTCACGCCTAACCCGCTCATCGGGGGAATCCTTGTCGCGCGACAGTTGGCCTGTAGCATACCAAGCCCAAAGCGCATTGACTGGATGGACAAGACGTTCCCCTACGCGCAGGAAAAGATTCGCTACGCCCATATTTGCCAGTTCAGCCTCGATAGCCGAGCCGATTTCGGCATTCTGCGGATCGTCCGGCGACCAGCATTCTGGATTGGTACAATTGAGCAGGAACAAGCAGCGTTTCCCTGGGACACAGGCTTCGTGGACAATCTTCCGGCAGACATCACCCATGGCTTTCGCCTCTTGGACGATCACGACGACCGACGAGGCCTTGATTGCAACCGACGCGGATTTGTCATCGGTATCCTGCGCGTTGTAGCCAGGAGTGTCGACGACATCTATGTACTGCAGGAGAGGCTTGTAGGCGGATATGCGGAACCAATCGTCGGGGCCGACCTCGCGGGATGGGTCGAAAACATCCTGACGGCGGGCGAGACGCTCGCCGTCAGGGTTGGTGCCGTGGAAGAGCCAGACTTCCTCGGCCTCCCCGTAGCGAAAGAGCGTCGAGGCGGCCGTGGTGCGCAACCCCTTGCCGGTTGGGGCGTAGCGGTCATCTAGCAGACAGTTGACAAGCGTCGATTTGCCTATTTGGAAGCCGCCCACGATAGCGACCACAGGTTTTTCGCTGTGGAAGTCCATTGCTGCACCTAAGCCGAAAGATCGACAATGACCGCGTCCTTGAACGCATCGATCCGCTTGCGCAGCGGCTCGATGGTCTGAGTACGAATGGCATGGATTTCGGCGGCAATCTTCTTGCGCTCTTCGACAGACTGTCCGAACATCTTGTCCGGTTCGGCGACACGCTCTTTCTCAAAGTCTTTCTTGAGATCTTCAAGCCTGTTACGCAGAATATCCTCGATTTTCTGCACCGAACCTACAAGTTCTTCGTTCAGCGGTTTGACAATGCCGTTGCGGAAGGTAGAATCAGATACGGCCTTTGCAATCTCAGGACGGACTTTACCGAAGATTCTATCTATTTCCCGTTTCAGTCTCTCAATCTCCGCTCGTTCACGCTCCTCCTCACTGCGAGTCAAATCCCAGATGGCCTTTCCGATGAAGACAGCAGCTGTAAGTGGGAAACAGACAATTCCTCCAATGAACCCAAGAAGCATTGGCCAGATAACCTCCCAGATAACCGTGAAAATGCCTCTCCGCCCTTTCTCTGCTATTTCGCTGATATTTGTGCCACCCATGACTTTTTCAGAAAGATTTCCGCAAACACCCGTTATGTCTTCCAGAGAAACAGTTGGCGTTGAAAAACCACGAAGCATCTCAACGTCGCTTAACTGACGATCTGCCCACAAATCATGAATCTCGTCACATACATTAGACAACGAACGACGAAGGCGATCAAGGGAATTGCTACCTGATTTAGCCTTCCATTCTTCGATTGCGCAAGTCAATGCGTCTTTGAAGTCCTCCGCCAAGACAGGTGTCATTCGAGCGACAAGATCCCGTTCCATGGCTTTCCGCGTCATGTAGAATTCGCGGCTGGTAATCCTAAGTATGGCTGCGATGTCATTTGCGAGGATATCAATGAATTGATCGCCTAAGGCCATGTCAACAATCTCCGTTGCCATAACCTTGGCGAGCATGTCTTTCGATCCCGCGAAAGACGAACGATCGATTGTTGTATTGGCCCTTTCGACAAAATCCGCCAGCTGCCTGCGGGCGTCTTCAACCTTGGCGCGCCATTCTTCTTCCTTTGCCAGAGCGGCGTCTTCAGTTGCCTTCAGAACGCCTTCGTAGGCGAGAAGCGCCTTGGAGGCGCGGTCGCTGCCGCGGTCAACGAGGATACTTTGCGCCTTCTGGGGAATTATCTCGTTTTCAAGACGGGAGAGAATACCGTCGAGCAGACTTTCGCGGCGCACGACGGCAATGGATTCAGCATCAAGTTCCTGGATGTCCTCAACATTCTCGAGCTCAGTTGACCCTCCGACACGTCGTACCATCTTAGCCCACATGGTTTCCGGCGCAGGATCACCTTCCTTGACCTTTGCGTCGATGCGCATGTTGGCTTTGTCGAGACTGGAGAAAAGCGATGCACGGTTGAGAAGCAGGTCGCCCTGCATGGCGAGGAACGCGAGGCGGGCGTTGTAAGGAAATACCTCAACGGCATGTCCTGCATTGGCGAGGGCGGCCTTTGTGGCGGGAATGATCTCGGCTATCTTCTGCTCATGCGGCCCCTTGAGGTTACTCGTGGCCTCGATTTTCCCGAGCATCCCCATCGCGGCGATGGCGCGGATGATTTCAAGATCCTTCTGCCCAATCTGCTTCTCGCCGTTTATAAGATACCAGACGGCATCGGCGTTGAGGATTGTGCGCCGCGCCACACTGGTGTCGTATGCGTTGGCAAAGAGGCCGGGACAGTCCGTTATGCGGCAGCCGAGCCGCCGGAGATTCTCCGAGTGTATACGCACGAGGACAGACTGCACAAATACAAAGGCCACTTCGTCAAGCGTGAACTGCGAGTCCGGCCCGTTCATCCAGCGGACCATCCAGTCTTTAGGGAAGGCGATCAGCTTCTGGAACTTGTCGATGGGCAAAACAGCCTGCGAAACCATCTTATGGTATTCTGCGCTATTGTAGAAACGCAATTGCAGCGTGGCAATGCGCAATTCGTCCAGCTCGTCGTCAGAAAGCGACGTCTTGTCGTTGCGCCACTTGCTCCAGAGCACGTTAGTTGCACTCTTTAGCGCGGTGCGGCATTCGTCGTTGTCAAGATCGACAAGGCCAGGAAAGCCATCGTCCGTCGCGATTGCCTCCGCATATTGCTCGTCGGACAACTTGGAGTTGAACCTGCGGAGAGCCTCGGAATCGATAAGCGGACGGCGGAGGATTGTGGAAAGGCTGAGCGCTATAGCACCAGGTGTCTTGAAGGTCACTTCCGCCCATTCCGGCAAGCCGTCTTTCGTTTCGTCACCGGCGATATTCTGCGCCGAAATGACTGCGGCGCTCGTCTTGATGCCGCCACCGCCGAGCCCGCGCGGGGAGATGTCGCGACCGTCGCAGAGCGCGTTGAATGTCGTGGATTTGCCGCCTTGGAACTCACCAACGAGGGCAATCTCAAAGGAGTCCTCCTGGCACTTGCGCGAGGTTTGACGGAGTTCGTCCGCGTACTTTTCGGGAAGATCTAACGCCGTGGCCTCCCGAAGGAGTTCGAGGAGTTCGTTTCGACGTGTTTCGTACCACTTGGCTGTGTTGTCGTTAGTCATTTTTCATTCACTTTTGTCTTCCCCACCCGTCTTGCGACGGGTGGGATTAAGGGTATTCAGAATGTCTTAGTAAGTGCAGCTAGGGCACCAGCGGCGGCATTGGTGAGGCGTGTCTTCTCGTCTGGAGCGGGCGTGAGTTCGTCACGCCAATTGGCGACGATGATGCGGAATGCTTCATCAGAGTTCTTAGATCGGATGAAAGCGTCAAAAAATGTTTCCACGACGGCCGCGAAGATGCGGTTGGGACAGAAGCTCTGGGCGGAACCCATCGATTGCTCCAGCATCGCAATCACGTCGGCGCGAACCGAGGCGTCCGGGATTGCCTTTTCAAAGAGCCTCTTCTTACGCTCCAACGCGGCGGTATTTCCGGTGCCGGACTTGCGCATGGCCGTTGAATACGCTTCGGCCGCTTCCTTCAATTTCGCGTCGAGCGCAGCTAGGGTTTCCTGCACGGCGTTCGCGTCGGACTCGGACACGTCCGGAAATCGCTTAGGTTCAAGGGAATCCGTTGCCGCATGGAGCAACGGTTCCAGATGGAAACGGAACTGGAGGTCGAATTCCGCAATCCTCCGAAGCGGAGCGGAAAGCTCTCGCAGGATTGCCGCATCCCCGGGATACTTCGTGCGTTCGTCGATTCGGTCGGCCAGGGCGACGATTTGGGCCCTGACGGCAGCCAGCCGTGCGGAGGGGCTGTCCGAGGCCGGGGTTGCTTTCGCAGGAACGAACCCATTCAAGTACCGGTTGGCCCGGAGCGAATCCATGACATCCGACAACAGCCGCGCGATCCGGTCGGTCAGATGCAGGTCCATCGTCTCCCATTGGTCGCGGAATTTCACGCGGAAATCGTTGATGAAGAGCTGCGGCCGCCCGTGTTCCTTCGTAATCGCGCTCTTGACGACCCGACGCAATTCTTCGGGCGAACCGTATCCGAATCCTTCTGCTCCCCAGCGGAGAACTTGTTCCTTGACGTTGGAAACGGCGTCGTTCCACTCCTTGTCCTCTCCGCGCGTCTTTTCCACGGCGGAATCCCGCTGGCGTTCCAGAATGTCCTGGGTTTCGTTGTGGAGCATTGCCGCGAACACATTGGGATTCACGGAATCCAGACCGAGCGCAGGGACCTTGGTTCGGGCAGACTCCACTGCATTTCGAGCGGAGGCAAGGGCCGCTTCCGCTTTTGCGTTTTGGCGGGACAGGATGGCCGCGTCGATGACGGGGAGGTTTTTCGCGAGGAAATCCAGAATGCGCGGCATCGCAACTTGATTCACCTTGTCCTTGCAGTGGGCGTCGCATTCAATTGTCTCGAACGGACGATCAACCTTCGCCCGGAAGTTCTCTACACAACTTTGTAACCGATCCGGCGTCGAAGCATCATTAAAGAGAACTAACGTGAATTTCGTCTGATCCTCAACATCTGGAACGACTCTCTGCATCGCATCCAGCGCGGTAGTGTCGGCCTTCAACCATTCGACACGGCCATCTATCGGCACCTTTTTCACAAGTATCGTGATGTCGCAGCTGTTCCGAAGATTTTCAGTCTGAGCTTTCGCCAGATTTATGCCCGCCTCGCCTATGCCAGGGAGATCGACAACACGGAGTTTGGCGAAGTCAGTGGCCGGGAACGGAGCCTTAACCACGAGGTTCGCGACAGCTAGAAACGGACCTGCTTTCGTCTTTCCATCCTCAGGGTATGCCACAAACTGACGTAGTTCCGGCAGTGAGATTGAGACGGCCCTTCGTCCTGTAAGATAGGACTCGTATCCCGTCAGATGTAATTTTGCGTGCTCCAGTCTCTTTATAATATCGAGGTTGTTCTGGTTCTCCTCAACGCCCTGCGGAAGTTCCACGTGTAGGTCACGGAAGGCTGCCATGCTGGTCGGCGCGGGGATTCCGATCTCACTGCACAAAGGTGCGATAACCTCGGAGAGGAATGATTCAGGCGAGTGAAAGTCCGCGATTGCGGCCTTTTCGTCCAGACTGTTCTCAATCAGACTTCGGACGGCCGTGGTACAGTATAGGTCGCCAGTAGGGATTTCGTTTTCTGAGAGCCCTGTTGCGGATTGGATGAATGTGCTTTTCCCCATACCCGCCGTACCGCCGATGCCGATGCACAGAGTTTCCCGTGCGAAACGGACACGGACAAGGGCATAGTCAGCGAGAACGCCTCGCACGGCTTCCGCAGCCGAACGAAGCTGGACGGACGCTCCGTGCAGGTCGGAATTGGCGCATTCGGCGGCTTCCGTTTTAGCGATGACTCCCTCCAGCGCGATTTCACGAGATTTCCACGCGGCAATGGCCGCGTCAATATCTTTCAGGTGCGCTGCGCGTGTGGCGAGGATAGCATCAAGTTGGGCTGAGATGTTGCTCATTGGAACTGTTCCTGTTTGGGTTGATTGGTAAAATCGACGGGGACGCTAGCGTCCCCGCCTGTGGATTAAAGAGCGGCAAGTGCCGATTCGAGATCAGCCTTGGCGCTTTCAAGTGCGGCGCGGTCAGCAGATTCTGCGGGAGACGCGGCAAGAGCAGAACGGATGGCTTCGACTTGTGCCTTGTTATAGACCTCCATTGCCGCCTTGACATCGACAAATGTCTTTTCTATGCCATCATTTACCTGCTTCATCACCTGCGTAGACACATTCGGCTTCGCTTCCTCAAGTCCTTTCTTAACCTGCGAAAGGATCAACTTCTTCACACCCCATTCCGCAGGCGAAAAGTTCTCGCCGAGTAACATCTTTGCGATGATAGCCGTAATCCACCCAAAAGGCAGGATCACATTGAGGAGAGCTACTTCTATGGCCTTGATGACGAGCGTTGGGACTTTTGCCGCAATCGGCTTCTCGATTTTCAATTCATCCGAAATGAAAACATTCCACGGCTTCCGACATTCATCCATATTCTTCGCATAGCGATCAATCAGGCGATTGACATCGGACTTGAGCTTGAGCGCAATGATGGAAACCTTGTCCTGCAGATCAGACCTGAGTGTCGTACTCGCCCTCTCAAGGACCTTCTTCATCGCATCAACATCCTCCTTCTCGGAGAATTCCGCATAGAACTTGTCAAACACTGCATCGACTGCGAGATTGACATCGCGTTTGATGTCGTCGTTCAGCGCGCTCACTTCATCCTGGAACCGCTCGAACGCCAGTTCGGCCTGCTCCTTGAAGCGGGCGACTTCGGTTTCAACTCTGGCGGCAAGTGCTGCGCGCTCGGCATCGGATTTACCTGCTGTCGCAAGTTTGGTAGCAATGCCAGCGAGGTCTTTCTCAAGTTCAACTCGAAGGAGATTCGCAATCTTCTCCTCGCGACCGGGAAGTGCGTTATCCGCAAGGAACTGGCGGATAGTCATGCGGATTTCGGCGACATCTGACATGATGTCCTCAACCGACGAATCAAAGCAGTACATCTCGACGGGGATGTTGTCGCGGCCCATGTTAGTGAGATCGGCCTTAATCGTGCGAAGAATATCCTTGCGCTCTTCCTGATCCTGATTCATTGTCTTTGGATTGAATGAAGCGAGAACCATTAGGCGGGAGATACCGTTTCTGCCCATGATTTCCTTGCGCAGAAGACCACGTTCTCTGTCTCCTAGCGTCTTATCGCCGCGGACAACGAGGAGTGCCACATCTGCAGTGGGGATTATGCGCCAGGTTGTATCAAGCAGGAGTTCCTGATTAGGATCGTCGAGTCCAGGCGTATCCACAACTGTGAAACCGCGAAGTGCTTCATTCGGAACTTTCACGGCAACACGGGCACGCTTCTTTGCGAGCTCGGCACGCGTTTCCATTGCACTGGAAACCGTTACATCATTCACATCATCCTCAGTCGGGTTCGGTATCGTCTTCGCGAGCGTCTCGCCAGTTCGGCTGGTATCAGTCCAGTCATAAACTTCAAGTATCGGTGACGAAGCGTATTCGATGTCGGTGGCGACAGCCGTCGTGCAAAGCCCCCGCCCTTCGGAGAGGAGCGGTTTGTCGCCGAGAAAAACGCGATTGATTAGCGTCGATTTGCCGACCTGGTATTCGCCGACGACAGCGACGCGGTACTGGGGATTCTCCAATCCGGCAATCTGCTTCTCGAGATCGACGGGGAGTGTGAGGCCGTGCGCCTTAACAGCGCGTGCGGCGTTGCGGATGGCTTCCTGTTTGCTCATGTTGTTTCTTTTCCTTTCACGATTCTTGTCTTCCTGATGGCTTGCGCCCTTTCAGACATCGGCGGGGGCGGAAAACGGAAAACTCCTCCGATGCATCGCAAGAGATGAAGTCACTTGCGACGCTTCCCATGGCCGCAGGGGCGGCGGTCGCGGGGCGACCGCCCTACCGTTCGGTCACGCGGGACGCGTGACCCTACCAGTTGGTCGTAACAAGCGCAACCCTCCCGCGCGGGAAATCTGTTGCCGAGGCGATTTGGGGCTCGCCCCTTCTCGTATTGGCGGAAATAGTATACCAAAAATCAGACCCGCGAGCGGGATAACTTGGTAGAAAATTACTCCCGCCAAACCTCGCGCCCGCAGCCTGTTCGGAAATTCATTGTCCTATCCCCCGCCTGTTCATAAGTCGGGCTCTGGGGGCCCAGATGTGTGTAGTCGGACATAGGTAACACTTAGGCAAAGGACATGGGTATTTGCGGCGGCTCGGCGGGACGCCTCGCCCCACCATGCGGCGCGCTCGGTGATCGCGCCCTACCATGCGAACCGGTAGGGGCCGACCACCGGGCGGCCCGGAGGTGGGGCGAACCCTCCGGGTGAGCCGTGGCGGCTCGGCGGGACGCCTCATTCAGACTTAGCGGCCACCGCCGCGTGGGCGAGCGAGCGGAGGTAGAACGGCGGCAGCGGGAAGCCGAAGTCGTTTTTCAGCCTACCATGCCCGTTCCAGTTCCACAGATAGCGCACCTGCTTCGGATCGGCCACGCCGGCGGCGCGAAGCTCAACCGCCCCTTTGAGGTATTTGGCGGTGGCGGGCTTGAAGACGCCGTCCGAGCCGGCGATCTCGAACGGCGCGGGGTCAAGGCCGTGCATCACCCATTTCTGCACATGGTCGAACGCAAGTGTCACCACGTCGCCCTTCACGGTCCAGGACTTGACGGTGGGGTTGTCACACGGCACGTCCTTGCGTCCGTACGTGCGGTTGAGCGCGAGCGCGGCGAGGCGCAGCGCCACCGTGCGCTTGTCGCCGGGGTGGATGTTGTCGCGTTCGCCCACATCAACGATCGTGGCCATGCCGGCGTATGGATTTTCCTTCGCGAACTTCTCCTCCGCCTCCCAGATGTCGCATGAGGAGGCTTCGGGATTTTCCGGTTTCAGCCCGTAGCTAAACGGCGCGATCTGCACCAGGTAGAACGGCATCTCGGGGTTTTCAAACGCCTTCGACCAGCCGTTCCAGAGCGCGTGCAGACAGTCCTTGTAGCCCAGGCCCTGCTTGCGGTTGCTCTCGCCCTGGTACCACAGCGCGCCGCGGAACGTAAATGGAACGAGCGGATGGATCATCCCGTTCCAGAGCGCGCGCGGCTGCTGGTGCGGACGTTTTCCCTTCGTGTTGATCGGACGGTCTGCCGAGGCCGCGAGCTTCTGCACGGACCGGTAGCCGTCCGGCGAGATCCACGGCTCGATGTACGTGCCGCCCCAAGCCGAGACGACGACGCCTACCGGCACTTTCAGCGTACGGTGGAGGATCAGCCCATAGTGGAACGCGAGGGCGGAGAACGACTTCTGCCGACCCGGCGCCAAACGATCCCACTTGAGCGGCGCGGACAACTCCTTCGGCTGCGCGCTCCACACGCTCGGCACGGTGCAGGCGCGCACGAGCGGCTCATCGACGATCATCGCGTCCAGGTAGCCGTTGTTCTCGCGGTTTCCGTGCTGCCGCACGTATGGATCCGACCACATCACCATCGTCATGTTGCTCTGCCCGGAACAGAGCCACACCTCGCCCACGAGGACGTCCTTCACCGACGCGCCGTTCGCCATGAGCACGCGCCCCTCGCCCGACGCCTTCATCGGCGCGAGACGCACGATCCAGCGCCCGTCCGCGCCGGCCGTCGTGGAGACCGACTGCCCGGCGAACAACACGGTCACCTTCTCGCCCGCCGCCGCCGTGCCCCACACCGCGACCGGCTTTTCACGCTGCAGCACCATGCCGTCGTTGAACGGCGCCGCGAGCTTCACATCGGCCCGCACGCCACACGCGGCAACCGCCGCAACAACCATCAGATACATCTTTTTCATTTTTTAGTTCTCCTTTAACATGTTTAACCGTCATTCGACCTTACCGCACGTAGAGCGTCATGCCTGTAAGGATGTAGACGCCGTCATCGCGCTTCTGCACGGTGTAGCCACGCGGATCGGAAGGATCGCGCACGAACGAGAGCGTTTCGTAGGTGGACGGCTTCGTCTCCTCGGTCCACGCGATGACCTTTCCGCCCTTCTCGCCCTTCCTCACCTTGATCGTCGCGCCGTCCGCGAACTCCAGGTCCTTCTTGCCGGTGTCGGTGAACGTCGAGACCATCGGCAGCGGCGTGGTGCGGTTTGCCAGGTCGATTGTCGAGCCGTCCAGCAGCGTGCAGCCGTAGAAGAAGTCATGCGCGGCGGGCTTGAACACGCCGTGCACGTTCATCTTGCCCGATCCCTTGTGCGTGGTAGCGCCCGACCAGTCCGGCTCGTAGCCGCCCACGTCGAACTGCGCGTCGATCTGCATGGCGCTGTTCACCTTGAAGTCCACGGTCGATGCGTCCGTCGCAGTGACGACGTGTAGCCAGCCCGTCGTCCCCGTCTCGATCCGCCCGTTGGCAAAAGAGGTGTTGCGGATGTGCCACGACTTCCCGGAGGCGATCGTGACCGTGAGCGTGTGTCCGCCCAGGTCGCACGCCCCGCCCTGGAACACGATCGAACGCGGGACGTCGAGCGAGGAATTCGCCGTCAGCGCGCCGATGCCGGAGCCCCCGTTCGAGGTCACGCCCATATCGTGCGGACCGCTGCTCGCGAACGTGCCGCCGTCAAGCCGCAGGAACAGCCCGCTGTCCGAACGGACGCCGTAGTACGCATAGTTCGCCCGCACGTCGAACACGGCGCCGTTCGTGACGGCGACAATGCCCGGACCGAATGCCTTGATTCTGTCGCCGCAGTATGTGATGTCAGTATCGCTCGGCGCGTCATGCGGCCGCGCCGTTCCCTCGGCGACGAGCGTGCCGCCCACGTACGTCTGGGCGATGGTCGAGACGAGCGTGCCACGTCCAGTCTTCACCAGCTTCACGCCGCCGGTGATGTTCACCGTGCCCGCCGTGAGCGTCTGCCCCTCCGGCACTTCAACGATCAACTCTCCCGCGGCAAGATCCGCGTCGTACTTCAAGGCGCCGTCGGTGAACGTGCCGGAGCCCGCATTGGCGCGGAACTGCTTGCCGATCTTGTCGTACAGGCCCAGTGCCCCGTCCGAGAGCCGCTTCGCAGGCACGAAGTCGCACACGACCTCGCCGTTCTCCGAGAACGTGAGATAGTAGAGACGCATCCTCGCACATCTATTGGCATCCCAGACGCCGTTGCCCTGCTTGAGGTTGAAGATGTAGGCGGGGCCGGCGGTGGACGTGCCTGCGGTGGCCGTGCCAAGCGTCGCATTGGTAAGCGAACCGCCCGTGATGGTGCAAGGGCCATGCCCGGACTTGTCGAGGTGGAAGGTGTAGTCCGTGTTCAGGGCCACCACGCCAAGATCGGTCACTTTGACGTCCTGTCCGCTCATGGTCTTCCAGAAGTAAGCGGTGCCCTTGCTTTTATAGTCGCTGACGAACACGCAGAGGGCAGCCTTTTCGGTACTGGTGCCGCGCATGCCGAACACGCCGTGCCAGTGGTTGTCGGTTGGCGTGGCCGTGAACTGCGCCTTGAAGTCCGCCGTGCCGGAGTTCATCGTGTAGCCGGTGTTGATGTATTGCGTGCCGGTGCCCTGGATGTATTGCAGCGCCACATAGCCCTTCGACGTGTCGGTAATGGTACCGGTGCCGGGCAGTGCGGAGACCTTGAGCTTGTGTCCGTTCAAGTCGATCGTGCCGTTGAACGCGGCGGCGGAACCGAAGCCGCGCCAGTCGCAGTCCTCCGTGAGCGTGCAGTTGCAGACCACAAGCGTGCGGTTCGCGATCGTCTGTCCCGGCGGAACCTGGAGCGCCACGTCGCCCGTGATGCGCACGTCGGCAAGCGAACCCGGCAGCGCGTCCGCTATGACGCGCCCCGCCGCGTTTGAACAGGCCCAGTTGTCTGTATTGGAGATGTCTCCGTCGCCCGCCGCGCCCGTCCACCATGCGCTGTCCACCACCTGCGAGTCCGGGTCGGCGCCGTAGTAGATGCCGTCCGACGCGACAACGATCGGAACGTCGCCGGCCGCCGTGGCGGCGTCGAACTGGAAGGTGACGCCTTCAGGACGCACCGGCCATGCGACGAGCTTTTCGTACAGCTGCGGCGTGCGGCCGCTGATGTCCACCGTGACCGTCGCACCGCTCTCGAACGTCAGCGTGCCGTTCACCTTCGAGCTGCTGAAATAGCATGGCGTGACGAGCGTGCCGAAGAGCTGGTTGAGGTCGAGCGTGGACCCGTTCTTCATCAGCGTGCTGTGGAACAGCGCCGTGTACGGCCTGAAGCATCCCGTCACCTCTATCAGCGCGCTCCCCTTGTCGTAGTTCTGCGCACACTTGCTCTCGTACGTGCCTGCGGACGTCGTCGCCAATGCGTTCACCGCCGCGCCGCGTATGTCGAGCGTCACGCCGTCGGCGAACGTGCAGTATTTGCTGTACGAGCCGAGGTCGATCCAACCGCCCGTGTTCGCCACCACGCGGCCGCCTCCGGTGAAGGTCGTGTTGGCCACGTAGAACTCCTTGCCGGGAGTGACGTCGATCGTAAGCGTGTATCCCCCCAGGTTGACCGTCATCGCCGCCGAGCTGCCATGGACGAATCCGTAGGCGTCGCCCGAAATTTTCGAATTCGCCGTCAGGCGCAGATTGCTGAGCCAGGCGTACCCCGACATGCCGTGGTCGTGCGCGCTCCGGATCTCGCCGCCCGCCAGCACGAATTTCATCGTGTGCTGGTTGCCGTTGCCGTCGAAGTCCAGCACCGCACCATCCTCAATCGTCACCTCGCTGCCGCTCGCGCCGTAGAAGTAGTCGTTGTTGCAGCTGGCACAGTGGAATTCGCCCTCCTCCACAACCGTGCCGCCGACGTAGAACTGATTGCGCTTCGCCGCGATGAACGATCCGTCGCCGCTTTTGACGAGCTTGACGTTGCCGATGACGGAAACGCCCTTGTTCTCGCACTCCTTGCCCGCCGGAACATCCACATGCAGTTCGCCCAACACGGAACTGGCGGCGGCATTCGTCACGGTGCCCGCCGTGAAGGCGCCGCTGCCGCTGTTCGCGTAGAACCGGTGGCCAATCGTGTCGTACAGGCCCACCGCGCTGTCCGTGGTGCGACGCGCGGGAACGAAATTGCGCGTGATTGTGCCGTTCTCGGCGAACGTGAGATAGTAGAGGCGCATTTTCGCACAGTAGCTTGCGTTCCAGACACTTCCGTTCTGGTTGAGATTGAATATGTAGGCTGGGCCGGAGCACGTGCCGGCGAGCGCCGTGCCGAGCGTGGCATTGTCGAGCGAGCCGCCGGTGATGGTGCAGGGGCCGGTACCGGTCTTGTCGATGTGGAACGTGTAGTCTGTTCCGGTGGCGACTGCGCCGAGTTCCGGCACGTTGACGTCCCCGTTGAGCGTCTTCCAAAAATACGGGACGTTGCCAGTTGTGTAGAGGAACACGCAGGCGGCCACCTTGTCACCGCCGCCGCCGTTGCGCTGTCCGAAAACGCCATTCCAGAGGCCATTTCCCGGCGTGCTCTGGAACTGTGCCTTGAAGTCGGCGGTGGTACCGGAGCCCATCGTGTAGCCGGTGTTGATGTACTGCGTGCCGGAGCCCTGGATGTAGTCGAGATACTCGTAGGCGGATTCGTCGGTGACGGTGCCGGCGCCGTCGATGCCGGACACCTTGAGCGCATGACCGCCGAGATCGAGGACATCGCCCGCCGTGGTGAACACGGTACCCAGCGCGCGCCAGTCGGCATCCGCGGCGAACGTGCCGCCGTCCGCCACCACGGCGACGTTCGGCGCGACCTTGATCTGCGCGCAATCCCAGGCGCCCGCGCCCGCCGACGCGGCAAGATGGAGCTCGCCTGTCGCGAGGGCGCGTTCGGCGCGTTCGGGTCCGCCCGTGAACGTACCCGAGCCGGCGTTCGTCTTGAATTCGCCCGTCGTGCAGTCGTACATGCCCAGCACGCCGTCCGAAAGACGCTTCGCCGGCACGAAGTCGTGGACGGTCGTGCCGTTCTCGGCGAAGCGGCAGTAGTAGAGACGCTGCCCGGCGCCGCTGCTCGTCCCGTTCCAGGGCGATCCGTTCTGGTTCATGGCAAAGAGCAGCGCGGGATAGGAGCAGTTGCCGGAAAGACCGCTGCCGAAGTCCCTTCCGTTGATCTGGCTGGTGCCGTCCTTGTCCAGCTTCAGATAGTAGTCAACGCCCGTGGCCACAACGCCGTTTCCGGTGACGACATGATCATCGTCTCCCCTGAGCGACTTCCAGAAATAGACGTTGCCACTCTGCTTGTAGAGAAAGACGCCGAACCAGGTATTATTTGCCCCCGTCTTGCGCGTGCCGAAGACAGTCTTCCAATTCCCGTTGTTCGCAGGCAGATTGCCAGTGAAACGCAGACGAAGTTCGGCGGTCGTGGCCGACACCGGCGTGTAACCGGTGTTGATGTAGGATGCACCGCCGCTCTCCAGATATTCGAGGCGGCGATAGACCGCGGCGACGGAACTCGTCACCGTGCCTGCGCCGGCGAGGCCCGCGACGGTGAGCTTGTGCCCGGCGAGATCGACCGTCGCGCCGGCCTCAATGGTCAGGACGCCGTCCACCGTCTCGTCGGCGGTGAGCGCGTAGTCCGAGCTGATCGTGCGGTCCGCCGCATACGACGGCGATGCCGCCGTCATGCACAATGCCACAGTGAACGTTGAGAGCAGTAGCGTTGTTTTCATATGCATTTTTCCTTCCCCGCCCGAGGCACACCGCCCCGAACAGCGATATTTTATAACATCCTCGGCGCACTGTCAATAGTGCCGAGAAATCCACGCAGTCCTCCGGGCATTCCTACCCTTCAAGGACGCTGGAGGAACTTGAAAACCTGATGCGAGAGTTCGCAGCGGTCGTCGGACAGAAACTCGACGCCCTTCAGCTCGGTCTCGACGATCCTCTTCAGAATTCCGTTCATCGCCATTCCGAACACAGCAAGGCGTCCTGGCACGCATCCGAGTTTCAGGAGCGTGTCGAGCACGAATTTCAGGACGGGCGACCAGTCGAACCCGCCTTCGTCCGGCGACTCGAAGATGTCCATCCCCAGCGGCGCGCCGCGGTCCCTGTCCACGATCAGTACGAAGCGCGACATCTTGCCCCGTCCCTGTGGCGTGCGTCCCATGGGAACGACAAACGAGGCGACTTCAATGCCAAGCTTCTTCTTGATCGGCAGCGCAGCGACCCTCCGCATCTGTCTGCCGTCAAGGTTGAAGGCGATCGGCATGAGCCAGGAGAACTCGTTTTCGCCTCGAACCCACGACCCGTCGGGGAGTTCCGTCCAGGTCGTGAGCAGTTGCATCGGAGCGTCCTTGAGCGCGATGGCGTCGGGTCCGTGCGCATCGAGGAACGCCAGCAGCGCGCGGATCGACGCGAGGGCGTCCTCAAGCTCCGCCGCTCCCATGCGGTCACGTGCAAGCCCCGCGAAATACGACATGAAGGACGGCATTCTCCTGCGGTCGAACCTGACGCCGCTTTCGAGCACCTGCTCCATTTCCCCTTCGAGGAGGAAGTCCGCCGAGTCGAACGCCAACATCAGCTGATTGGTCGAGAAGAAACCGTCCGTTGCATCTTCGTGGTCTTTTCCGTCGACCGCCTTCATCCGGTGGAAGTCGGCGTATGTCATGTAGACGGAGATGCCGCAGGTGCCGCCGCCTCGGCCCATTACCGAGACGAAGCGCTCACGTCCGTCAGCGAACCTGACGGCCAGCACCTGACTGTCGTGCAGGCACTTCCACGGCGCGCGGTCCGCAACCTCGCGCGCGAGCCCGTACGCCTCGCGCAGTTGTTCGCGTGTCGGCCTCGTCAGATCAGGCTTCCTGGTTTTTACGTCTTTCATTTGTCATTTTTGCCACGGCCGCAGCCGGTCGATATGATAATTCCGCCATTTCCTCTAGTTGTGCTATCGGGGCGGGCATGATCTGCCAAGTGAATCTGCATCCATCATTTGAAATATATTTCACCCGCCCGTTCATTGCCAGCTCCGCACGTAAATCTCTTTGCAAGAAGGCATCTAGCACATCATCTGTGGCAAACTCCCCTCTGTGCCAGTGTGCGAGAACGGACACGCGATCCAACACCTCACTGATTGCATCTTCCTCTGTCGGATAGAAATCGACAACCGTCTCGTCGGCAAAGTCGGACAACGCGCCCTCAAAGTTGTCGATGAGCAGATATGTACCTTTCGGCACGCCACGGCGACTCAATGATTTCCTATGCGCCATAGAGACTTCTCCTGATGGCGTCGCCGTACACATTACCTTCTGGAAGACTGACGGCGGAAAATGCCTCTTGTATCTTGTACACGGTCGTACAATGCTCTTCAACCACATCAAGCGACGCGATCTCACCTTGTTCCACCGCATCAAGATTCTCGGCATAATCGTATGCAATGAAATGAATCGCCGCCGGCTGCGTCGGAAACGCCGGAATCTTCTCCTTTCCTCCAAGTCTTGCTATCACTCGAGAATATATTGGCATTGGGCATACGAAATACAGTCCAGTCTTGCAAAGTTCTTCGCGTTGCAAGACCTGCCCTTTGTAGATTATCTGGGGTATTATCCTTTTTGAAACGTTCTCCCAGTTCAATCCTACCGTATCGGGAACGATTGAACGGCCATTCGCCAAGGCCTTTTGAGCATCGCTGTATTTGCCGGTAGTGTCGATTGTTTGCACTTCAACGGCAGTAAAATCAACGAGACTGCCGTCTCCGTCTAACCTGGCAAGGACCCAATCGACAAAATAGGAGCCAACCCCGTCTCGTTTGGGAAGTCGCAACTCGCCGCCCCATCCATGTCCAAACACGGCAATAGCACCTCCCAATGCCTTGGCCTTCTCCACTGCCGTTCGTCCTGCGAACAAAGGCAGCTCCTCGTGAAAAGCCCTACGTGCGACTATGCGCAGCATCTTGTAGTCTTCCGCATACATTCTGTTGGGGCAACAGATCACGGAAGGCGAACCCGGCTTTTTCTGCCGTATTGAGCAAACACCGGATATCGTCCTTGTTCGCCCAAGGAGTTTCGTGCAGGCCGATCCAAGAAACGGACAGCGCTTGTCTGCCGCCATCTTACGCGCCGCCAATGACTCGTCCGCGGCACGATAGCCGAAGAATTCTGAAATTGTTCCGGCCATTATTTTTCCTCCTCGTCTAAAACCGCTTTGATTGCCACGCCCACCGCTTTTGCCAACATTGGAGGCACAGCGTTTCCGACTTGCGCGAACTGTTCCTGCTGCGATCCGTAGAAGATGTAATGGTCGGGGAACGACTGGCATCTTGCCGCCTCTCGCACCGTAAGCGAACGATCTTGAGCGTAATGGAAATAGGCTCCCCAATGCGGATCGCACTTTGTGAGAATTGTAGAGGCGAGTCCATCTGGCGTCAAACGCCCATAGCGTTTCGTGTGGTCGGACTTCCTCGCCAACTTCATGCCTCTTGGCAGAAGGTCATATGGTATGTCCGTCCAGTTTCCGCCGGGTTTGATGTGTTTGAGGCGTTGCAGGTTAATTGGCGACAGTTTCGGCGCTTCATGGTTGTATATTCCCGGACTTCCTCGCCGTACGGAGCGCTGAAATGGACATGACGGCTTGAACAGATACTGCTTGCAATCCTCTCCCCTCTCTCCGGCCTTCAATGGGGGAAGGTCGCCGATTGCCTCCTCGACGGAAACAAAGTTTCCGGGGATATCCGCTGCTGGGGTCTTAATAAGAGAATGTCCGTCGAAGGTGGCAGTGAAATTCGGCCTTATTGGCGCGTGGCATACGGGTTCGGGAAACGCATACCTCGGCAGTTCCTTCCCACGTAGTCCAAGGATTATTGTTCGCCACCGCATCTGCGGAACACCATAATAGGCGGCACCGAGAATCCGAACATCTGCCCCATATCCCAATTCGCCAAGCGCCTTTAGTATTGCATGAAGGGTGTCGCCATCTTCAAAAGACACCAATCCAGGCACATTTTCAATAAGAACAGCCCTTGGCTGGAATGCATCCACAAAACGGAGATACTCCTTGAACAAATGGTTCCGCTGGTCAAGAATGCTACGGACGGGGGCGTTGATTGAGAACCCCTGGCAAGGGGGACCGCCTGCAATCAATGCAAGTTGTCCCTTTTTGATGCCAAGATCCCGGCGTAACTTCTCGGCATCAAGCGTACGAACATCTGCCGTCGCCACAACTGTCCCCAAATGATTGCGCCGATATGTTTCGGCATATTGCGGAACGATCTCTGACGCGAACACACCGTGAAATCCCGCCTCTTCCAACCCTTCTGACAAACCTCCCGCACCCGCAAAGAGGTCGATCAAAGAATATTTCATTCCATCGCCAATACTTTTCACGGAACTAGATGTGCGACCATCACCAACACCAAGCGCCTCGAAGAAATCCATCTGCACGGGGTTGAACGCACGCGCCGCGCGGCACTTGCCGAAGAATGGCCGTATGCGCTCGAAGATGTTGGGCACGGACTTGCCGCCGCACTGCGGCAGGGGGCGCGTGAAGAAGTCCGCGTCAATCTTGCCAGTCCAGCGCGTGGAGCAGACGAACACATCCGCGCCTGGCATCCCATAGAGCGACGCCTCGGCGACCGCTCGGCCCAGCTCGAAAAGCGCGTACTTCTCACCGTGCGGCTTCGGCGAGACCTTATAGCCGTTGGCGGCAAGCCATTGGCCGTCCACTTCGCGGACGTACTTCGCGCGGTAGGCGAGTGCTGGCATGTCAAGGGCATACACGACAAGGTGCGTAACGGGCGCATAGCTATCGCCTTTGCCGTCCTTCGGCAATGGTAGATTGTAAAGGTGCTTCTCCCTGATCCAGCCGTAGTTCTCGACCCTACAGGTGCAGGCGATCACGGTTTGCGTTTTTTCATCTTTTTTCGTCATCGCGTGTATTATACCACAAAACGAATACGCCGTGAGGAACTGGCTTAAAGTTTGAAGTTTGAAATTTCACATCCACACTGCGTGGCTATCAGTCTTTGAGCGAGTCGCAGAAGTCCATCAGCCACGTCCAGTCGTGCGCGGAGTAGCCGTGCCCCTCCGTGCGGCGCACGAAGGCGAGGTCTTCGCCCATGCAGTCGGTGGAGTAGTCGGCCGGATACGGCACGTCGGGAAGTCCCTTCTTGCCAAGGAACGTCCACGCCGGCGATGCCGCCTTGCACGCAAGATACTCGCCTTCCGGGTCGAACCACTGCACGTCGTACCCCTGCACGAAAAGCTTGCGCGGCGCAATCGAGGCAAGGAGGAGATGCTGGTCGAATGTAAGCAGTTTCGCGGGGTCCTTCTCGTACTTCTTGTACGCAGGACAGTACCAGTGGCGGAAGCTGCGCATCTCGGTGGCCACGTTCTCGCCCCAGTCGCGCTTGGCGAGCGGACACCCTCCGCCGCCCGTCTGGTTGGGCACGCACGCCGCGAAGCGCTCGTCGCGTGCGGCGGCGAGCAGAGCGGTCTTGCCGAGACGGGAGTAGCCGGCGGCGATCGCCTTCTTCGCGTCAAGCTCGGGAATCTTGTAGGCGAGGTCGAGTCCGCGCGAAAGTGCCCACGCCCACGCGCCGATGGAGGTGGTGTTGTCGTCGCGCGCGGGATCGCGCTTCGGCCAGAGGTCGAACACGCCCGACCATGGAGACGGATTTCCGCCCGGGTTCACGTCGGGCGAAACCTGCGCGTAGCACGCCGTGACGAGTGCGTATCCGCGCGCGAGGATCATGTGCGCGGGGAACACGAACTCCACGCTGTTCATGTTCTCGTACCGGCCGCGCAGCTCCTCCACGCACTTGTGCGCAGGACGGAGCGCGATCCACATGTCGGGCGTGACCACCTGCTTGTCGCGGATAAGCTCGTAGTTGCCGCCGTAGTTGAGGAAGATGATGGGCAGGGCTGGCTTCTTCGCCCAACGCGGCAGCAGCACCAGCCAGTCGATCGCGGGGCCGCTCTTGTCCGCCTTGAACCACATACGGTACTGTCGGCGGATTCCGAAACCGGCGAGCGTCACGCCCTCCTCCACCTTCTCGACCACGACCGCCTCCGGCGCGGGCGGCTCCTGTCCGAACATCTCCTTCGCGAAGATGCCCAGAATCTCGCGGCGGCGGCGCGCCCAGTCCGCAGGCGACGCCACCTTCGTGCCGTCCACGAACGTGAGCGGATCCTCAAGCGTGTACGGCGCGATCTTTGATTTGTCGTAGTTGGGCTTCCAATAGTCGGGACGCGCCGCCAGCACGCTCGCCGCGGCGAATACCCCAATCAGACACACTCCAAGTAGAACTCTTTTTTTCATCTTTATTTTCTCCTTTCCTGACCGAAAGCTCCGTATGCACGCACGTAGTCGACCTCCATGAACGTGCCGTCGATGGCGTCGCCCACAGGCCCCGCCCACTTTAAAATCGCCTCAGAAAGGAGAAGCGCGCATTCCGAATGGCACACTTCGTTCTTGACGCGCCGGATTTCCTTCCCGTCAAAGTAGAACACGAGCTCGTCCGCCGTCCACAGAAAACCATAGACATGGAACTCCTTGGACAAATCGACCGAACGTCCAAGATTGAATGCCTTCGCGTTGACCTTGTGGCTCTTCTTGCCGTCCTTGTAGAAAACCTTCTCGTAATCGTGGATATTGGTGTTGATCTCAGACGGATAATGTCCTTCATTGACGTCGATCTCGAATCCCTCGTCCACCCCATGCGGGAGCGTCACGAACCAGAAGGAATTGTTCGTGCCCGTGGCGGCGGCATAGCGATACCGGCATTCGAAATACCCGTACTTGAAACGGGCCTTCGTCCAGACCGACGCCGACGTCCACTCCTTGCCGCCGCGCTTTTCCTTTCTGTTGCAAAGCCGCAGCATGCCGTTTGTGACGACGACGTTCTCCCGCCATCTGCTGCAGAGGATGTGGGTTGGGGACGCATTCTCCGAAACCCACTTTTCTTCGAGCCTGGAATCTGCATAGTCGAACTCGTCCGACCACAGCAGTTTCCATCCCCTTTCCGCACACACGGGCGGAACATTGGTCGTTGCCACAGTGTCGACGGATGGCGGCACGTAGCCTTCCAGCTTCATGAACGACGGGTCGAGCTTGACGTTCTCCCTCCCCTTCACGTTGCAGTTCCGGAACACGACATCCACCGCGCGCGTCTCTTGCTTGCCAACGCCATCCGGAAGGTTGTACCACTGCGTCCACGGACGCATCCGCATCGTGTCGCGACACCATCCCCTGACGTTCTCCACGAGAATGTGTTCGTAGAGCTGTTTCGTGTCGGGACGCGACTTGAGGTTGAGAAGCGCCCCGCATCCCCTCACCTCGCTGTTCCGCAGGATCAGGTTACGGCAGTGGAACGCATCGGAACCACAGGTGAACGCATGGTGGCAGACAGGCCCGAACACGCAGTCCTCCACGAGAATATTGAAGTTGGCTCCGTTGTCCGGCAGCGTCTCGCACTTGTAGCCCCAGCCGCCCTTCACCACCACCGCGTCGTCATTCACGTCCATGTACGAACCCCACACGTGAGCGTCCTTCACGGCGTCAAGGTCGATTGCGTCCGAACTGGGTGCGGCCGGCGGGGTCTTGTGCCCCGGCGCCGTGATGCGCACGTGGTCCACCTTCACACGCTCGCACTTGTAGAACTGCACCGTCCAGAAATGGGAGTCCTTGATGGTCACGCCGGATATCCTGACGTCGCGGGAATTGGATACATAGATGTTCCGTGGACGGGGGATGTCCCAGTCCTTGAACCCCTTGACAGTCTTGCGCTTTTTCCAGAAATCGATCCACGACTTCTTCCCGTTGCCGTCGATCGTGCCCTCGCCATAGATGGTGAAGCCGTTGCAGGCATCGGCGTTGATGAGCGCAAGCGTATAGACGAAGGAATGCCCGACGAAGTGCGTCATGCCGCGGGGTACCACAGAGCCGTCTTCTGGTCCGCGCAACACGGCGCCCTTCTCAAGCTTGAGATGTACGCCAGGCTTGAAGAAGAGCGCGGACGTGTTCCACACACCCGGCCCGAGAACGAGCACGCCGCCGCCCTGTGACGCAATCCAGTCAATGGTGAGCTGAAGCGGCTTGGTTTGAAGTTCGGGGACGTTGGCCTTCGCCCCCAGCATCTGCGAGGCGAAATACTGCCGTCCGAGCTTCGCTTCATCGACCGGCGACTTGTCCGCAAACCACGCATCCATCGCGGACCCGTCCGGCCAAATCCCGGTCGCGCCCGCCACAGCGAACATGCCGAGCAAGCATACGCCTGCCAGTATTTTGTTTTTCATTCGTCACTCTTCCTCATCTATACCGATCTATCTGCCACCTGCGCCTACTCCTTGCGCAGCGGGACGGAAAGCCTGTCCGTGATCATCACGGGCGAATCCCACATAGGGATATTGCTAAGAACCGTGGAGTCATTCTCGAACTTCACGCTCTCCGCAGGAATCTCGAACACGCGGCCCGTGATCATGTCAACCCACACGGGGTCCACCACCTTCTTCCCCAGGAAGCTCACCGTAACTCGGTCAAATTCGAGGAGGGACGACGGACGCGCGTCCGAGAACCAGAGGAAACGCAGCGTCTTACCCTCGCGTATGAAACTGATGGACGTTAGCGTGCGCTTGCGGTTGTCGCGCGGGTCGGCCCTCTTCGTCACCTTGAAGTCTGGATGTATCGAGATCTTCGTCGGACGCGCCTCGTCGTCGAGGAGGCCGAAGATGTTCTGCATCGCGAAGTACGACGGACGGCGGTACACGAACTCCTTGAGCGTGTTGGAGCGCACGAGCCCGAAGCTCTGGAGCATGAACGTGTACTGGAGGTCGATCATCGTGAACACGCTCGACGGGATGTTGCGCGCCGCGTCGCCGATCGTGCGCCGCAGGAGCCACTTCGCCTGCGCGTACTCGCTCCACTCGATTTTGTTCAGCGCGTGGCCGAACTCCAGTTGCGCCGGACACCCCACTTCGCCCTGCATGATGTCGAACGTGTCGCTGTACGACTTCACGAGCTTACGCAGGTTCGGCACTGTCTTTTCGTATGTCTTGTCGGGATTCGGATCGTACGGATGGTAGATGAAGTACGAACCGAGATCGAGCGCGTTCTCCTTCTTCAGTTTCTCCAGGACGCACATGTAGTCCTTCCACCTGACGGCCGTGCAATACAACTTCGCGTTGGGCTGGACGGCACGGATGGCCTTACCCGTGCGGTAGAACATCTCCGCGTATTCTGGGCCCTGCCCGAACGGCTCGTTCCATATTTCCCATTCGTCAACCACGTCCTTGTAGCGCTCAACGCACGTAACACAGTACCTGATCCACGCATCGAACGCCTCGGGCTTGCCCGTGACCTGCTTCACCTTCATGCCGAGGCGAAAGTCGCTGCCGTAGACCGGGTTGCCGTACGCAAGGCAGATCCAGGGCTTCACGCCCATCGCCGCCATCTCGCGCACGTGCGGGTCGAACCACGAGAAGTCGTACTTGCCCTTCTCCTGCTCGGTCTTGGCCCAGCCGGAGAAGAGACGGCCGTGCTTCACGCCGAGCGGACCGATGAGGTGCTTGTAGGCGTTCCAGTCCGCATAGTCGCGGTCCATCGTCTCGCAGCCGACGGACCACTTCGAGGACTTCACGTCCTTCGCGTCTCGCACCGCGAGGCGGCCGATCTCCTTGAGACCGGGGTCGAGCTTGTTGAGCTTCGCCCATGTGACGCACCAGCGCTCCTTCTTCGGAACGGTCGCGTTCGTGGCGACGCCGGGCGGCGTCTTGTCGCCCCAGGCGTCCCAGCTCTTGATCTTCGCGGCGTCCTTGAACGACACGACTTCTCCGTCAAGCACGGAGGGCACTGCGGCGCAAAACGCCGCACCTAATAGGAATGCTGTTTTTTTCATGGGGGGAAATGGTATCAAAACCCCCGTCACATCGTCAAGCCGAAGTCCAGCCGCACAGTCTCGCCGCCGAACGTCAGTTCCGCCGCGTCGCCGAGCCACGGGATCTTGACGAACGGGCTCTTCACGCTCCAGTCGATCTTCTTCACGTATGGCTCGCCGTTGATCGTGCTGCCGTCGTCGGCGTTGAGCAGCATGTGGAAGCGTTGTCCGTAGATGCCGGTGTAGTCGAGCGCGGACGGCGTGAGCGCAAACACGGTCGCCTTGACCTTGGCGCGGAATGCCGCTTCGTCCTTGAAGTCGCACGCGCGCGCGGTCTCCACGATCACCGGCGTCCATTGGTCGTCGCACACGAGGAACTTCCCGGCACGCTCGCAGGGGATCTCGGACTTTTGCCCCGCCACCGCAAGGCGCGCGCCGCCCTTCGCCACGCGCACCGCGCTGTACGCGCCGCCGCATTTCGTGAACCACCAGTCGTCGTCCTTCTCCACATTGTCCACGCCCCCGGCGGCGGAGAACCACACGCGCATGCCGCCCGTGCGCGACGCGTACTTGTTCTTGCGCGTGAGGAGCGTGCCGCGCGCCTGCATCGACCAGAAGCTGTTGAAGGCCACGGAGGGAATGGTCGCGGTCTTCGTGTGCTTGCCGGTCGCCTCGGGAATCGGCAGAAGCTGCGCGTCGTACGGACCGTACACGACGCCGTGGAACCGGTTCTGCGAGCTGATCATGCACCACTTGTCGCACGGCGCCTGCGGGAACATCTGCGTACCAACGATGAAGTCGGGCGTCGCGTAGGTGTAGCGGTAGATGTGGCCCCATTCGGGGTCGGGAAGGTAGTCAGGATACTTGTTTGTGGGAAGCGTCCAGCCGAGCGGACGCATCACGATCTCGTAAACGCCGCGTGCCGCCGCGTCGGACGCGATCTTGCCGATGATCGGGTGCGGACGGTACGCGCTGTCGAGGCAGACGTAGTCCATGCCGTTGGGGATGCGGTCCATAAACGCGTTCAGCCCGAAGTACCAGTACGCCCACACGGCCGCCTCGCTGAACGTGCCCCTGGCGCCGGTCGTGTAAACGCGCGACATGCCTCCGCCAGACGCACCGTCGATCTGTTCCTCGGCCCAAAGCGCCCAGAAGAGGTCGAGGAAGTTCTTGGCGAGGCGGCGGGTGGCGGGACGTCCGGAGAAATCGTACAGCGGATAGATGTTCTTGATGGTGTGGATGCCGTAGCCCCGGCTCTGCACCTCGATGAACATGGACCTCTTCGCCCGCTCGCGCATCCAGGTGCAGAAAAAGTCCTCCCACGCCTCGTAGTGTGCGCGCAACGTGCCGCCGTCGGCAAGTTTCCGCTCGCCGTACGCGGGATCGGCCTTCAACAGCACGTGCATGAGCTGCCAGAGCGCCGAGGCGCGCTGTACGTGGTGGTTCTCGCTCTCATACACGCGCCACGTCTTTACGCCGTCGCTGTCCGCGTCGTCAAGTTTCGAAATGTCGTGGCAATAGCCGAACGCCATTTCGCGGAATGCGGACTCTGCCTCGGGCGAGAGACGCCCCGGCGCGATGTCGCCATTCGCGCCATAGTGCAGCACGGCGCGACAGAGTTCGCCGATGTTCCAGTAGAACGAGTCGCGGTCGTCGCGTACGTCGGTGTTCTCGATGTAGAAGCGGCAGTTCTCAACAATCTTCGCGTTCGCGAGCGCATACTTGTCCGCCTCGCCGTTGTGGAACACGCGCAGGGCGAAAGTGATGATGGAATGCGAGTAGGTGCGCGCGAAGCGAGGGTGTCCGTTGAACACCGGCGGCGCGACGGGACTCTCCCTGTACGGCTCGCCTCGACGACACTCCCACGCCGACGCGAAACGCTCGGCCCCCCCGTCCGCCGAAGACACCTCCTTATGGCGCGGCGTGGAAACCCACATCTTCCGCAGGGGCGACCGCGCCGAAAGAACCACTTTGTTGCCACGAATCACCACGCCCTTCTCGCCAGGCTTGAGCCCCGCGTCTCCCCAAACGCACACTACCGCCGAATCGCTTGCAAGGCGCCTCGACGAGTTGGTGGAGATGAACGTGTTGTCTTCCACGCGCGCATCCGACACGTTCGCGAGGCGCACGCCGCAATAGAGCGGGTTCACCACCACATTCCCCGCGAACACGAGTCCGTTGCAGGAACGCGCCCGGCCGTGGTGCCCAAGCGCGACGAGGTGCGGTCCCAGCCGTTCGCTCGGACCAAACCAGCAGCCGGTCACCGATACATTGCGGTTCGGGATGGAAATTTCCTTCGCGCATGAAATGGGCGAAGTCTCCGGATTGCCGAGCGCCCCGGGGCTCGTCTGCTCCACCTGGATCGTCTCGCGCGTCAGGCACGTGTAAGCCCCCTTGAACACGTACCCCGCAAACAGGCAGTTCGTGACCACCACGTTCTCGCACCCGTCGATCTGTAGCGCATGGTTGTTCGGGATGTCCTTCACCACCGCGTTCTCGAAGCGGATGTTGCGCCCGCAGGCGAATGCGGCGGGCACGTAGCGCCCCTGGCAGTCGAACACGCCGCCGGACACCGCGACGTCGCTGAAGCCGTTCGTCGCATCGGTACGCGGCACGAGGTTATAGAGGAAGATCGACCAGTGCCCCTTGCGTTTCGCCGTCGAGCGGATGATGGCCGAGCGGGCGGGATCCATCGCGCGTGCGGCGACCTCGGGCGTCCAGCCGTCCGTCGCGCGTTCCACGCCCCCCGCCAACTCCAGGCGCACATGCGGACGCAGCGAAAGGTACAGGATGCGGTACACGCCCGGCGGAACAACCACAGTGCCCCCGCCCGCCGCCGACACGCGGTCGATACACTTCTGGATTGCAAGAGTGGAATCGGCACGCCCAGTCGGGTCTGCACCAGCCTTAGTCACAACCTCCCGCGCCAAAACCGTCCCGCATGGACTTCCCTGTTCCATACCTATGCTCGAACCTGTCGGCAAGGCCATCGCAGCAATCGGGAGTACCGCACTTGTCAAGGCTACTGCAATCGCCAGATGAAATTCTTGAGGCATGGGCAATCAGCTCCAGCGGCGGTCGTTGGCCCATTCCCTGTCCCACTGTTCCGTAGAGGCCCACGCCTCCGGGAAGTCGGGATGGAGCTTCTCGCGGATGAGGTCCTCGTTCAGCGCCTCGATGCCGAGGCCGGGCGTATCGGGAACCTTCACGAAGCCGTCCTGGATGTTGAACGCGGGCACCACGAGGTCCTTCCACCACGGCACGTCCACGGAGTGGATCTCAAGCGACATGAAGTTACGCGTGGCCGCGGCCACGTGGACGGCCGCGAGCGCGGCGATCGGGCTCTCGGCCATGTGGATGTTCATCTGCACGCCGCGCTTCTCCGCGTAGTCGCCCACGCGCTTCGTCTCGCCGATACCGCCCGCCGTGAGAAGGTCGGGGTGGACCACCGCGAGCGCGCCCGAGTCGAGGAGCGGCTTGAAGTTGTCGAGGAGGTAAATGTCCTCGCCCGTGCCGAGCGGCGTGACGGTGGCGGCGTGGAGCTGCTTCCACATTTCGGTCTGCTGCCACGGGAGGGCGTCCTCCATCCACGCGAGGTTGTACTTCTCCAGACGCCGACCGAGGCGGATGCAGTCCTCGAGCGGGATGTGTCCGAGGTGGTCAATGGCGAGCGGGATCTCGTAGCCGACCGTCTCGCGGCACTCGCGCAGGTAGCCTTCCAGCCAGTCGAGTCCCTTCTCCGTGATGTGGATGCCGGTGAAGTGGTGCTCGGTGTTGAAGAGGTCGTACGCCTCGCCGCGCATCGCGCGCGGGTCGATGGAGCCGTGCGGCGTGGAGATGACGTGCTTCATCGCGCGCATGTACGCGAGGTAGCCCGTGGGCGCGGAGAGCGCGCCGGGAACGTCCATCAGGAGCTCGATGCCGAGGTCCATCTTGAGGAAGGTGTAGCCCTGCGCCACGCGCGCCTTGAGCGCCTCGCCCATGTCGCGGCCACCGCCCTCGGAGTCCGTGTCGCAATACACGCGCACGCGGTCGCGGAACCGGCCGCCCAGGAGCTGCCACACGGGCACGCCCCAGAACTTGCCCGCGATGTCCCAGCAGGCGAGCTCGATCGCGCACACGCCGCCGGCCTGGCGCGAGTCGCCGCCGAACTGGCGGATGCGGCGGAACACCTTCTCCACGTTGAGCGGGTTCTCGCCGAGGATGCGGCTCTTGAGCATGGCGGCGTACGTGCGCGAGCTCGCGTCGCGTACCTCGCCGTAGCCGACAAGGCCCTCCTGGTTCGTGTAGAGCTTGACGAGCGTGCAGCGCTTCGGCGCGCCGTCGATGTCCGCAAAGCGGATGTCGGTGATCTTGAGGTCTGCTGGGGTGATCTTGCTGTTGTTCATGGCGCAGTTATTTTACCACAATCTCGCGGCACTGGCTAGGGCTGGATGCCACCACAAAAAAATAAATCTCAAGGGCTTGCATAACGCCGTCCGTTATTCTATAATATAGGCATGTTTTCCAAATTCAAAGGATTCTTCTCTACCGATATCGGTATCGATCTCGGCACGGCAAACTCGCTCGTGCACGTGAAGGACCGCGGCATCGTGTTGCGCGAGCCCTCCGTGGTGGCGATTGAGGAAGGCTCTAAGCGCGTGCTGGCCGTCGGCGACGAGGCCAAGCGCATGCTTGGCCGCACGCCGGGGAACATCATGGCAATCCGTCCGATGAAGAGCGGCGTAATCGCCGACTTCGACATCACGGAGGCCATGTTGCGTTATTTCATCAACAAGGTCTGCCCGAAGCGCTTCTGGAGCAAGTACTTCAAGCCGCGCGTCGTGATCGCCGTCCCTGGCGGCATCACTGAAGTCGAAAAGCGCGCGGTCGAGGACGCGGCGCACGCCGCTGGCGTAGGGGAGGTCTTTCTGGTCGAGGAGCCGATGGCGGCGGCGATCGGGGTGGGGCTGCCAGTGTCGGAACCGGCCGGCAGCATGATTGTAGACATCGGCGGCGGCACTTGCGAGGTGGCCATCATCTCGCTGGCCGGTATCGTGCACCAGCGCAGCGTCCACCAGGCGGGTGACGCAATGGACGCCTGCATCGTGAGCCACATGAGACGCGTTTACAATCTGCTGATTGGCGAACGCACTGCCGAATCTATTAAGATGACTATCGGGTCGGCATTCCCCACTGGTCAGGAACAGACCATGGAAGTGCGCGGCCGAGACATTGTGGCGGGACTGCCGAAGACTATGACCATCACTTCGGAGGAAATCCGCGACGCCCTTACCGAACCGGTGTCGCGCATCGTTGAGGCGGTGCGCGACACGCTGGGGAACTGCGAACCAGAACTGGCCGCCGACCTTGTCGACCGTGGCATCGTCCTCTCAGGCGGAAGTTCGCTCCTGCGCGGCCTCGACAGGCTGATTTCCCAGGAGACGGGGTTGCCGGTGACATTGGCAGACGATCCCCTTTCTGCTGTGGCCGAAGGTACTGGCGTCGTGATGAACGAACTTGATTTCCTTTCGAAGAACAAGCGCACCTAGTCTGAGGCAGTCCTTCCAGACGAGGAAGGATTTTGACGAAGAAAATCAGCATATTAACTTTCTGCGGCGCGGTGCTCGCGCTGGTCTTGTGGTTTTTCTGCGGTTCATACGTGGCGGCAGAGGCCGTGTATCCCATTGAGAACGGCGCAAACTGGTTCTCGCGCCGTGTGGCGCGTCCAGTCAAGGCAATGTTCTCCTCCGGCTCCGCGCTTCTGGAGAACGACAGGCTCCGTTCCGAGGTGGCGAACCTTCGCATGGCCTGCGCCGAAGCCGACCGCACTGCGGCGGAGAACGCGCGGCTCAGGGGACTGCTGGGGCTTGACGCGCCCGATGCGTCCACGCGCTTCGGCACGAACGCATGGATCTGCGCTCCGATCATCTCTCGCGGCGCGGCTTCCGGCAACCCATGTGTCCTGCGCCTTGGGCGCGGGCTGCGCGCGGGCGTGCGGCCCGGCGCGGTCGTCGCCGTGCCGGAAGGCCTGGTGGGGCGCATCGGCAACGTCACGCCAAGCACAAGCGAGCTCAGGCTCATGACTGACCCCTCCATGCGCATCGCCTGCGACGTCGAACTCGACGACGGCTTCGCGCACGGCATACTTTCCGGTCGCGGACTCAGTCCAGTGGCCGCAACGGAGACTTCCCTTCTATACGTCGTCCCACCTCTTCGCCTCCAAAGCGTCGCGCGGCAGTACGAACTGTCGCCACGTGCGAAAATCATTACCAGCGGCCTAGGGGGCGTGTTCCCCCGAGGGTTGCTTGTCGGCTTCCTCATTGACGGAGCGCACGAGGGCGAGGAGAACCTTGAACAGGAGGGCGACGTTGAGCCGGCCGTCGACTTCCTAGCCCTTGAAAACGTGTTCATCCGCCGTGCATACTAGAGCAGTCCAGATTCTCTTCACGCTGATCTGCCTCGTCCTAGCCGCGGCGGCGCAGGAACTTGTGCCATCGTTCGGCGGCACCAAGGCGCCCGTGCTTCTTCTCTTCGCCCTTTACACGGCGTTCCGCCCGGCGCGGCGCTGGATGTTCGTGGCCCTGGTTGCGGGCGCGCTGGAGGACGCCCTGAACGCAAGCCCTGTCCCGTGCTGCACGTTTTTCGCTTTGCTCGCCGCCACTGGCGCGCACTTCCTGCGCCCGTTCGCGAACGATTTGTCGCCAGTCTGGACGGGCGTCTGCGCCGCGATGGTGGCCGCGCCAATCCACGAGTTGTGGATATCGACCTGGGGAGTGCTGCCGCCGGGGTGCTCTGTCATCGTGCGCTTCTTCGCGAGCGCCCTGCCCGCCGCCGCAGCCGGGGCGCTGATCTTCGCCGTGTTGCCGTCGGCCGAGCGCAAGGCGGGGTATGAAGGTCCCATCCCGGAAAGGAGGCCGCGATGAAGGTCTCCACGTGGTTCATCCTCTCGCTCGGCGCGGTCTACCTGCTCGGCTTCCTCGTGCTGTGCAGCGCGCTCTTCCGCCTGCAGTACGAGGACACGAGCGAATTCAAGGCCGATCTCGCCCTGCAGAACACGCGGCGCATCCGCGTGCCCGGACTGCGCGGGCGCATCCTCGACCGCAACGGCGCCATCCTCGCGGAGTGCCGGCCCAGCCACTGCATTCAGTGCAACGTCGAGGAGTTCCAGCGTCGCGGCAGCGCCACCAACACCGTAGCGGCCGTGGAGGAGGCCGTGGACCGCCTTGCGAGCGAACTCAAGCTCGCGCGCCCCGCCAGCCTGACCCATGCCCGGATCGAGCGCCACGTGAAGCTGTCGTCCGCCATGCCGCTCATGCTGTGGGAGGACGTCTCGGACGAGACGTTCGCAAGGTTCGCAGAGCATTCCGACGAGTATCCGGGGTTCGACGTGTCCACACGGCCAGAGCGCATCTACCCTTGCGGACGCCTTGCCGCGCACATTCTCGGCTACACGGGCAGGAGCCGTCCCGACGACGCCGACAGCGCGCATTTCTTCGAGCACGACATGCGGGGACGCGAAGGCGTGGAGCGGTACTACAACAGGTTCCTCACGGGCGTCGCGGGCGAACGCCGGGTGCGAGTGGACGCGCGCGGGTTCCGTCCCACGAAGCAGCGCGAGGCGATGATGGAGGACGACATGGACGCGGACGTCGCGCCGTCCGCCGGACTCGACCTGCAGCTGACGATCGACAAGGACGTGCAGGCAGTCCTGGAGGCGCAGCTCGACGGACTGACGGGCGCGGGCGTGGTGCTCGACCCGCGCGACGGAGCCATCATCGCGATGGCGTCCGCGCCGACCTTCGACCCCAACGACTGCGTGCCGCGCCTCACGCGGGAAGTCTACGCCACGCTCACGAACGCACCGGCGAAACGACTACAGAACCGCGCCATCTCGGAATCATACGCGCCGGGATCCACGTTCAAGCCCATCACGGCGCTCGCGGCGCTCGCGAACGGCTGGCTGCCCGACGACGAGTACTCATGTCAGGGCGTGTACACGCTGGGTAACCTGCGTCTCCACTGTTGGGACCGCTGGGGACACGGTCCCATCACTCTCCGCACGGCCATCGAGAAGAGCTGCAACACCTTCTTCTGCAACATCGGCACGGCGATTGGCACGAACGCCGTAATCTCGGCCGCGCGCGCGTTCGGGCTCGGCTCCGTAACGGGCGTCGACCTGGGCGGGGAAACGCCGGGCGTCGTGCCGGACAACGAGTGGAAGTTCACGAACTTCAACGAGCGCTGGTACCCTGGCGACACGTGCCAGATGTCGATTGGACAGGGCATGCTGCTCGTAACGCCCCTCCAGATGGCCGTCGTGGCCGCCGCACTCGCGAATGGCGGGAAGATATTCACGCCTTACCTATTCGCGCGCACGGAGGGCCAGCCGCCGCCAAAGCCCGTCCGGTCCGTCCCGTTCGCCAGCGAATACATCACGCTGGTGCGCGACGGCATGCGCGACGTGGCCGAACAGGGCACAGGGCGCCGCATCCGCACTCGCTGGGAGGAGGCCGAGACGGGTTCTTTCAAGAAGCGCAGGTTCAACCTGAACGTGACCTGCGCGGGCAAGACGGGCACGGCGGAACTCGGCCGCGGCAGCACCAAGCGCAAAAACACATGGGTGATCGCCTTCGCGCCGTTCGAGAAACCGACTGTCGCGATGGCGATGATCGTCGAGCGCGGCGAGTCAGGCGGCAGTACCGTGGCCCCGCGCGTCCACGCGGTGTTGGCCCACATGTTCGGGGAAACGGAAGTCGCCGCCGCGCGTCCGCATGGCGGCATGCTGGAAAGGGGCGACTGACGGGATGAAGGAATTTCTCTCCAAACTCCGGCGCATGGACTGGATCCTCTCCGCCTGCATGATGGCACTCATCGTGATGGGCGTGGTGTTCATCAACTCCGCAGGATCGGTCCGCCCCACCGACGCGCTGCGCAGCCTCTGGCGCGTACACGCCTCCACGGCCCTCTTCGGCCTTGCCGTGTACATGGCCTTCGCGGTCCTCGACTACCGGAAGCTGCTGGACTTGGGCGCCCTTCCCGTGTTCGCCCTCTCCTGCGCAATGCTCGTCCTCGTGCTCGTCGTAGGCACCGACCGCTTCGGGGGACGTCGCTGGCTGTGGTTCTTCCAGCCCAGCGAGATCGCGAAGCTCGCGGTGATCCTCTTCGCCGCGCACGTGTTCGCCGCGCCGGGCCGCAACGATTTCCGCTCTTTCCTCGCAGGCGCGGCCATACTGGGCGGCCCGGCCGTGCTCGTGCTGGCCGAACCGGACCTAGGTACCGCGCTCGTGCTGGTGCCGTCCGTCCTCGCAATCCTCCTCGCCGCGCGCGTGTGGCTCAAGGGACTCGTCACGCTGCTCGCCGTGGGACTGCTCGCCGCCGGTCTCGTGCTGTGGGCCGTGGACCGCGCGGAGCGCGAGCCCGATCCCGACGCCCGCGCGAAGATATACCGCTTCGTGCCGCTCCGCGAACACCAGATCAAGCGCCTGCGCGTGTTCCTGTTCCCGGAGTCCGACCGTACGGGAGACGGCTACACCCTGCGGCAGGCGCAGATCGCCGTCGGTTCCGGAGGCATCTGGGGCAAGGGTCTGAAGAAGGGATCGCAGAAGCTCCTCGGATACCTGCCTTCCACGGTCTCGATGAACGACTTCATCTTCGCCGTCCTCGCAGAGGAGTCCGGCTTCATGGGAGTGCTGCTCATGCTGGCGCTCTTCATGGGCATCCTCGGGCCGGGGCTGCGCATCGCGATACGGTGTCCGGACGACCGCGGCCGCCTCGTGGTGATCGGCATCCTCACGCTGATCTTCTGCCACCTGTACGTGAACGTGGCGATGTCCCTGGGGCTCGTGCCGATCACCGGCCTGCCGCTGCCCTTCATCAGCGCCGGACGCACGTTCCTCATCGTCCTCATGGCCGCTCTCGGCATCGTGCAGAGCGTGGCTATCCACCACGCGGAGCTGCCCGACGACGACCGGGACGTGGAGCAACCAACTTGAAAACCGATCTAAAAACATTCCAACAAGGAGAAACAATGCCATCAATCATACAAGCCGTTGTCGATAAGGTCGTGGGCTTCTTCAGGAAGAAGAAGGTCAAGCGCGAAATCATCGTCAACATCGAGAAACTCGAGACCCGCGTGGCCGTCCTGGAAAACGGGCGCCTCGAGGAGTACATGATCGAACACCCAGACGAGGAGCGCCTCGTGGGCAGCATCTTCCGCGGCCGCATACAGAACCTGGAGGACGACCTCCAGGCCGCGTTCGTGGACATCGGCCTCAAGAAGAACGCCTTCCTCCACTACTGGGACATGACGCCCGACTTCGAGCAGTTCCTGGACGAGACGGAGGACGACGACGACAAGGCCAAGAACGGCAAGGGTAAGCGCAAGCGCAACAAGCCTGCAAAGCTCTCAAAAGAGGAAATCCACAAGCGCTTCGCCCCCGGCACCGAAATCACGGTCCAGGTCACGAAAGGCCCCATCTCCACGAAGGGTCCGCGCGTGACCACGAACCTCTCCATCCCCGGACGCTACCTCGTCCTGATGGCGCCCGACAAGGACAACACGCGCGGCGTGAGCCGCAAGATCGGCGACGCCGAGGAGCGCAAGCGCCTCAAGCGCCTCGTCGACCGCCTGCCCATCCCCGAGGACGTCGGCATCATCGCCCGCACCGCAGGTCTGGGTGCCAAGGGCAGCTCCTTCGCGCAGGACCTCCGCAACCTCATCGCGTCCTGGAACGAGCTCCAGAACAACGTCAAGACGCGCCGCGCACCATGCTGCGTATACCAGGAGCCCGGCCTCGTGGAGCGCGTCGTGCGCGACTGGCTCACCGAGGAGATCGACAGCGTCATCATCGACGACGAGAAGGCATTTGAGGAACTGCGCGAGGTCACGTCCAAGGTATCCCGCCGCGCCCGCAACAAGCTGCGCCGCTATGACGGCCCAGTGAACGTGTTCGAGTACCTCGGCATCGAGAAGCAGCTCCGCGACGCCTTCAACCGCCAAGTGCGTCTGAAGTCCGGCGGCTACCTCGTGATCGACGAGACCGAGGCGCTCATCGCAGTCGACGTGAACACCGGCCACCACAAGGGCAAGGGATCGCAGGAGGACGCCATCCTCGAAGTCAACCTCGAGGCCGTCGACGAGGTGGCGCGCCAGCTGCGCCTCCGCAACATCGGCGGGCTCGTCGTGCTCGACCTCATCGACATGAAGAGCCGCAAGCACCAGAAGCAGGTCTACCGCGCACTCAAGGAGGCACTGCGCCGCGACCGCGCCCGCACGAACGTGCTGGAGATCTCGGAGCTCGGCCTCCTTGAAATGAGCCGCCAGCGCCACGAGCAGTCGATCCTCTCACTGCTCAGCTCCACATGTCCCTGCTGCAGCGGACACGGCGTGATCAAGAGCCCGCTCGCAATCTCCATCGAGATACAGCGCCAGCTCACCAACCTGCTCAGAAAATCCGAGTCCGAAAACAAGCCGTTCGAGCCCAAGATCGTCATCGCCCCGGCCGTCCTGCAACGTCTCCGCATGGAAGACGCCGACATCCTCAAGGAGATGCAGGACACCTTCAAGACTCCGCTCACGTTCGTCGCCGAACTCCACCGCCATCCAGAGTCGTTCGCCATCCTCGACAAGCAGTCGGGACAGGTCCTCTACTCCGCCGGCGGCAACCGTCCCACGGTCTAGCAAAACGAGGAAAACCACAATGAACAAACTCCACGCAATCCTCCTCGCCACCGCCTGCGCGGGCGCAGCCCAGGCTCAGTTCCTTCAAAGCTTCATGCCGCCAGAGAAATCCGACGTCCAGAATGTCGGCGACATCAAGATCGAGGCGAAGCACCTTTCCGCCAACAGGCAGACCGGCGTCCTCGTGGCCACGGGCAATGTTGTGGCCGTCGCCGCGCCCTACCGTCTCCACACGGACGCCGCGCAGCGCGCCGCAGACGGGCACTACGCCTTCGCGCCCGGCACGATGATGACAACCTGCTCGAACGACGTGGACCACCTGCACTGGCGGCTTACCGGCGAGTTCCACTACCTCGAGAACCGTGCCGCAATCGTCCGCGACGCCTGGGTGACTCTTTTCGACGTGCCTGTTCTCTGGGTACCGTACTGGTACTATCCGCTAAACACCGACTACGGCCTGCGCGTCATGCCCGGCTATACATCCAAGTGGGGCGGCTACCTGCTCACCGGCTACGTCTACGATATCTGGAACGAAGGCAAGGGCGAAGGCCCGTCGCTAGGCGGCTCCACTTACGCCGACTTTCGCACCCGGAACGGCGTCGCGCTCGGCCAGACAATCCGCTGGGACCTCGCCGACTACGGCAAGGGCAAGTTCAAGGTCTACCATGCGTGGGACATCGACTATGACCGCTACGAAGACCACTGGAGCGACCACAAGCGCAACTACCGCAACTGGGGCAGCGACGTGGACCGCGAGCGCTACGGACTCAAGCTCGAGCACTACGCCGACATCACCGAGCGCGACACGCTCCGCGCACAGGCCACCTACTACTCCGACTCCTGGTTCCGTCGCGACTTCTACCGCAACGAGGAGCGCGGAGAGTCCATCCCTATTAACGAAGTCTCATACGAGCACCGCGAGCTGAGCTGGGCATCAGGGGTATCCGCCTCCGGTCCGCTCAACGACTTCTACGGCGGCGTGGCGCGACTCCCCGAAGGCTGGATTTCCGTAAGCCCGCAGCCCATCTGGGACCTGCCCGTCAACTACGAGTCGCAGACACGCGCCGGATACCTTAACAGAAACTACGCCGAATACCGCGGCGCCTCTGAAGACATGTTCCGCTACGTGCCCTACATCGGACCTGACGGCCGCGCGGCCGACTACCAGACTTTCCGCGCCGACACGTCCCACCGCATCACCGCGCCCTTCAAGCTCTGGGACGTCCTGGCCGTTGCGCCGCGCGCCACGTACCACGGAACGTTCTGGAGCGACTCCGGCAGCCGTGCCGCTCTTGCCGAAGGCCGCTCCAAGGCAAGCGGCGACGACATCTACCGCAACATCGCAGAGTTCGGCCTCACCGCCTCCGCGCGTGGTAGCGCCTGGTTGAGCGACGCCTGGCGCCACACCGTGGAGCCATATCTCGACTACTCCTACCAGGTCGTCGACACCACATCCACCCGCAAGCGCCGCGCTTACGTGTTCGACGGCTACGACGGCGCCACGGAGTGGCTCGACCAGTTCGGCTTCGAGGGACGCGGACTGCCGTACAACTGGCACGGCATTCGCCCCGGCATCCGCAACATCTTCCAGCGCGCGGACGAGCACGGCGTCCCCCGCACGGTGTTCGACGCAGACCTATACGCCGCCATCCCCTTCGCCTCATACAGCCGCTACACGCGCGGCAGCTGGATGAACGGCTACGCGAAGGACAGTGACGACCCTCACTACTCGCACCGGGACGACGTCGTGCCAGGCTTGCGTCTGCGCTATGCGCCCACGAAGCGCGTCACCTTCCTCGCGCGCAGCGAATACGACGCCCGTAACGACAAGGCCGCCTACTCCGACCTCTTCATGCGCCACCGCATCACCGACAACTTCAGCTGGCATTTGGGCTACATCGGCCGCGACCACCGCACATGGGAGTACGTGCCCTCGATCTACGATCGTTTCAACTGGGCAAAGTCCAGCATCGCACGTATCGGCTTCGAACACGGCATCTGCGACTGGCTAGCCTGGGGTCCGTACCTCCGCTACGACTGCCGCCACGGTGAAGTGGACGAAATCGGCGCCTGGGTGGACTTCATGACGGACTGCCTGGCCTTGCGAGTGCAGCTTGAATACGAGAACGACTACCGCCGCATCGACGGCTCCCACCACGATGACGACGTGCGAGTGGTGCTCTTCATCTACCTCCGCGCGTTCGGTCCTAACTCCATGCTCGACCTCGCCCGCTTCTAAGCAATGCTCGTCTCGTTCGTCATACCCGTCCTGAACTCAGAGAAAACGCTCGTGGAGTGCCTCAACGCCATCCGCGCGCAGACGCTCCCGCCGGGGATTGAACGCGAGATCGTGATCGCGGATGCAGGATCCTCCGACCGCACGCTCGACATCGCGCGAGATTACGGTGCGGACGTGATCACCGACAATCCCCTCAAGACCGGCGAGGCCGGCAAGACCGCCGGAATCAAGGCCGCACACGGCGATATCATCGCGCTCGTGGACAGCGACAACATCCTCCCCGACCCCGACTGGCTCGCGCGCATGACGGCCCCATTCGCCGATTCCGAGGTCGTCGCCACGGAACCGATCGCCTACACGGTGCGTCCGCAGGACCCCGCCCCCACGCGCTACTTCGCCCTTCTCGGAATGAACGACCCCATCTGCCTCTTCACGCGCAACTACGACCGCACGTGCGGCGTCACCGGCACGTGGACCGGCCTAAAGGTCCCGACAGAGGACAAGGGCGACTGGCTCAAGCTCACACTTACTGCGGACGCCCTTCCCACCATCGGCGCAAATGGTTTCGTGTTCTGCCGTTCGCTCCTCGACGGCACGAACTGGGATCCCTACCTCTTCGACATCGACATCCTCTACGAGCGCATCCGTCGCGATGGCGCCGTACATGTGGCGAAAGTCAAGACGGGCATCGTACACCTCTACTGTGCGCGCCTCGCCGATTTCGTCCGCAAGCAACGCCGCCGCATCCGCGACTTCCTCTACTTCGCGCAGGAGAAGCAGCGTTCCTATCCATGGGACCGCCAGCGCAAGACGGGCATCATCCTCTTCTGCCTCTCCACGGTCACGCTCATCCCCCTGCTCGTGCAGATGCTCATCGGCTTCTGCCGCAAGCCCGACCGCGCGTGGCTCTACCACATACCCGTCTGCTGGATCACGCTCTGGGTATACGGCTGGGGCGCGCTTGCAAAACTTTTCGGCCGCAAGCAGTCAATCGCCGACCGCACCACCTGGCAGAAAAACTAACACAGGACTGGCTTTTCATGCGGCGAGGTGCCATGCCAGCGCAATGAGAAGTATCAAAATCAGCCCCGTCGCCACCCAAAACATCCGCTGGAGGAATCGCTTGTGCCGAAGCTGGGTCAAGAACTCCTGGACGTCTTCATCTTGTGTCTCAAGCGTAAGGTCGTTAGATTTCCGCGGCGTCTTGACAAACTCAGGTATAAGATCCTGCACCATGCCGGATGACACCACGTCCTCCTCGGCTGCGAACTCCGTTTCGCCAGATGGCGAAAGGACGTAACCAATGCGGGCAAAGGCGGAAATGACATCCTGCGGCGAGGCGAGGCGGTCTTCCTTCTTCTTGGCGCACATGAGAGACAGCACAGTGGACACATTGGGCGAGACGTCTGGGTTAAAGGTGCGGATATCCGGAATAGGAGTCGGTTCGAGAAGTTGCTGCAAAACCTCCGGCGGCGATTTTCCCGTATACGGACGCTGGCCGCAGAGTAGTTCAAAGAGAATGACGCCCATGCTATAGACGTCGGCGCGCGTATCAACGGTGCTGGAATCCGTAGCCTGTTCAGGAGAGATGTAGGCAGGGGTACCGAACACCGAATTCGCGCTTGTCTTCAGGGAGTCGATCCCTTCAGCAATCTTCGCAATTCCAAGGTCAAGCAGCTTGGCGTTGCCCTCCGGAGTCAACATGATGTTCTCCGGCTTAAGGTCGCGGTGTACCATGCCGAAACGCTGGGCAGCCGCCAACACGTCGGCGATCTGAAGGATGATGTGTATGGCGTCCTTCTCCGCGTGTACACCAGTAAACGCAATGGCCGCGCGCAGCGTATCGCCCTTGACGTAGTCCATCACGAGGAAGTAGACTCCCCTCGTCTCGTCGTATCCTGCGTCATGAACCCTCACGAGATTAGGATGGCGGATTCGGGTCGCAAGCCTAGCCTCGCGCACAAAGCGTTTCACGTAGTCGGGCTGCTGCTCTGCAATCTCTGGATCGAGGATCTTGATCGCGAAGAGCGTGTCGAGCATCTGGTGCCGTGCAAGCCACACGGACCCCAGCCCGCCTTCGCCCAGAAGTCGTTCCACTAAATAACCGCGAAAGTTCTCCCCCGGCTGCAATACCGGTCCGTCCCCAAAGGCCAACGTATGTAGACTGCTCATGAAAGTTTACCTTTCATCTGCTTTTGATAAAGTCCTGGCGGCGGCACGGGCGGCGGCGATGATTTCCCCTTCGCCCGGTATTACGCCCCCTTCCATCAACACGCGTCCGTCGCACACCACCGTGTCAACGCACGACGGATCCGCCGCGTAAACAAGGTCGCTCGTGCGGTTGAATCCCGGCACCAGCGGCAAACGGTCCGGATCGAGTATCACGAAATCTGCCGCCGCGCCCACGCGGATTTCGCCCGCGTCGATGCCAAACGCCTGCGCGCCGCCCCGCGTTGCAAGGCTGTATACCGTCTTGGCCGGGGCGCACGTGGGATCGCCGCTCTCTATCTTCGCCGCAAGCGCCGCGCACTTCATTTCCGCGAACATCGAGAGGGTGTTGTTCGAAGAGGCGCCGTCCGTGCCGATTGAAGCGCGGCATCCGCCCTTCTCGACCGCGCGCTTGAACGGGAAGAGCCCCGATACGAGCTTCATGTTCGACTGCTGGTTCTCGCAGATCACCGCGCCTGTGTCCGCGATGATGCGGATGTCGTCGTCGGTCAGATGGACGCAATGCGCCATCACGGTCTTGGGGCCAAGCAGTCCAATGTCGTTCAGGTAGGCGACGGGCGTGCGTCCGCCGTGTTCCTGCATGCACGTCTCAACTTCAAAGCGCGTCTCCGCAACGTGTACGTGGATAAAGGTGTCCTCCGCCTTCGCGCGCGCGGCGATGTCGCGCAGGGACTGTTCGCACACGGTGTAGATCGCGTGCGGAGCGAGCGTCGCGAACACGCGGCTGGAAGCGTCGCGCGGCAAACCGGCGAGCGCTGCATTGGCGGCAATGTTCTTGGGGTCGTTGTGGCCTGGGCCTCCGGTCTCGATCGTCTGCATAGACACCGCACAGCGGATTCCTATCTCCTCGGCGGCGCGCGCCACGGCCGGAGCGTACCAGTACATGTCGTTCGCGAACACGGTGCCTGAGCGGATCAGTTCCAAAATCGCAAGACGCGTGCCGGCGTATACGATCTCGTCCGTAAGGTGCGCCTCAGCCGGCCAGATGTGCTCCTGCAGCCACGGCATCAGCTCCAGATCGTCCGCGTAGCCGCGCAGAAGGCTCATCGCGAGATGGGTGTGGCAGTTGTAGAACGCAGGCACGACGGGACGCGCACGCGACTGCGACGGCTCTGACGGCGTGATGGACGCAATGCGTCCGTTCTCCACCGCGATATCCACTACCTTGCCGTCAAGTTCGAGATTCCTGAATGATGTCTGCATGAGCTGTATTCCTTCTGGTCATTCGAAAAACACCGTCTTCGTCGGGTCAGGGACGAGTGCGATATGGTCGCCGTGGCGCAGGCGAGAGTCGCCCGGAGCGCGCGCGACGACGTGCGTCTGGCGTCCGTCGAGGATTGCGTGTACAAGCGTCTCCGCGCCAAGCGGCTCAACGATGTCCACCGTCGCCGACAAGGCACCGTCCGGCGCGCCATCTGCGGGGAACAGGCGGATGTGCTCGGGACGTACCCCCGCCGTGCGGCTCAGGTCCAGCACGCCTGGCGGCAGAAGGTTCATCGGCGGCGTGCCGATGAATGACGCCACGAACTTGTTCGCTGGACGGTCGTAAACCTCAAGCGGCGGCGCGGCCTGCTGTATGCGCCCGCCCTCCATCACCACGATGCGGTCGCCCATCGTCATCGCCTCGGTCTGGTCGTGCGTAACGTATATCATCGTCGCGCCGAGGCGGTGGTGAAGGCGCACGATCTCCGCGCGCATCTCAACGCGCATTTTCGCGTCGAGGTTGGAAAGAGGTTCGTCGAAGAGGAAAACCGCCGGCTCGCGCACTATCGCGCGCCCCACGGCCACGCGCTGGCGCTGTCCCCCGGAAAGCGCCTTGGGCAGGCGATCGAGGTACGCGCCGAGTCCTAAAGTCTCCGCCGCCGCGTCCACACGCCGCGCGATCTCGCCTTTCGGAACGTGGCGCAGGCGCAGCGCGAAGCTCATGTTCTCGCGCACGGTCATGTGCGGATAGAGGGCGTAGTTCTGGAACACCATCGCGATGTCGCGGTCCTTCGGCGGAAGGTTCGTCACGTCGCGTCCGCCGATCTCGATGCGCCCCGACGTGGGAAGTTCAAGTCCAGCAACCATGCGGAGCGTGGTGGACTTGCCGCATCCGCTCGGCCCCACCAGCACAAGGAACTCGCCGGGACGCACCTCGAACGTGAAGTCGTCCACCGCGGGCTTTTGTCCCTTGGCGTAGATCTTGCAAACATGGGCGAACGAAACACCCGTCTGGCGAGACATCTCCATCGCTAAATGAAACTCAAATCAGTTGAACACGGCGTGCCCCTGCGCGTCGATCGACACGAATCCGCGCGCCTCCATCTGATCCAGCATGGAGCGCGCATCGTCCATTGACATCTTGGGGTTGCGGCTCTTGAGCGTGTTCAGAATCCGCTTGCGCGAACGGCAGCGGTTCTTCTTCAGTATCGCGGCAGCGCAGGATATTTCGTCCGGCGCATCTGGGAAAAGAGTATCAGCCGACAACACAACCGCAGGCGCCGGCGCTTCCGCAGGAACCGATGCCGGTTCGGACTCTGGTTTCGGCTCCTCCACGGAGGCGGCAGGCTCTTCTGCCGATGGCGTTTCGGCAGGCGGTTCCGCCATGGACGCCTCTTCCGCCGGTGGCGTCTCTGTTTTCTTGCGGCGTCCGCGCGTTTTTGGCTTAGCAGGCTCTTCGGCTGGCTTAGACGCCGGAACCGGAGCCGCCTGACACAACGCAAGAATTGCAGCGGGCGTCTCGCGCACCTCGAAATCTCCATCCCCGGCCGCGGCCACGGCTGAACCCGTTTTCCACGACTCGATGCGCACTATGAACTCGGGATTCAGCCAAACTGGCGTTCCGTCGGATTTTGTGAGCTTTACAAACATCGTCTTTACGCGCCTCTCTTCCTGATTTCCTTGAGCGCCTCGATGGCGGAGAACTGCGGACGCATGAAGCAGTTGCGCAGGTTCTTCTCGTCAGAGGGGTCCTTGAACTTGCAGTTCACGGGATCCCACTCGATCGTGCGGCCCGGGTTGTTGAGCGCATGGTAGCCGAGGATGCACGAGATCGTGGAGGAGCAGGTGGCCTCCACGGGGATGTTCGTGTCCTTGCGCTCGCGCATACACACGAACCAGATGCGGTGGTGTCCCTTGAGCTCGTTGCGCGCCACGTGCGATTCGGGCGTCTCCTCGATGATGCCCTTCCTGTTCGCCTCGCACCTGCGCCAGATGTCGGCCTTCGGCTTGTAGGCGGTGTCGACTCGGTCCTTCTCCGGAATGTGGGAGACGAAGCGGTTGGCGTAGATCCAGTCGCCGTTCTCGCCGATGAACCTCACGCCGATCTTGAAGTTAGAGGCGCGCGGCGTGCCGAGCTTCATCTCCACGCCGTTCGCGTACTTGTAGGTGACGAGGCAGTGGTCGTGTACGTTGAAGAGGCGTCCGTGCATGAAGTTGGCGATGTCGGCCTTCACGGATATCGGCATCGCCTCGTCCATCGGCCACTGCGCGGAGTCGATCATGTGCGTGCCCCAGCCGGAAACGTTTCCGGTGCAGTAGTCCTGTATCTGGAGCCAGCCGACGTTCTGCCCAGGCACGAACGCGGGGCCGCGGGAGATGGTGCGTCCGCCGCCCGGGCGCGCCGCCGCGCTGCGCCAGTGCGTGCGGAGCTGCGAGTAGCGCACGTCGTCGCGCGCCGGGCCGAGCCACATGTCGAAGTCGAAGTCGCGCTTGTCGGGCGTCTCCTCCATCGACGGCACGTCCCACTCCTTCGCTGGGCTGTTGTCGATGATACCCGTCTCGATGCGCACGAGCTTCCCGATGCGTCCGCTCTTGATGCAGTCCGTCGCCCAGCGGAAGCCGTTGCCGCAGAAGTGTTCGCTGCGCTGCTGCGTGCCAGTGTAGAATATGCGCTTCGTGCGCCGCACGGCCTCCTTGATGGCGAGGCTCTCCTCGATGGAAAAGGCGATCGGCTTCTGCACGTAGATGTCCTTGCCCTTCAGACACGCCTCCACGGCCATGCGCGCGTGCCAGTGGTCGGGCGTGCAGATCATCACGCCGTCCACGCCGGGGTCGTCCAGCACCTTGCGGTAGTCGCGCTCCAGCTTGAGGTGGTCCATCTTGTGGCGGTAGTACGCCTCGGCGGTGACCTTCATGCTGGCGAGGCGCGCGGCATCGACGTCGCACACCGTGGTGAGCATCGCGATGTCCTCGTTCTGCGCCATTCCCGCGATGTCCATCGTCGTGCCGATGCGTCCGCACCCGATGATGGCGATCTGCACCTTGTTGCTGGGGGCCGTCGCGCCGAACACGCTCGCCGGCACGACCACCGGCGCCGCTCCGGCGGCAAGTACGCCCTTCAGGAATCCTCTTCTCTCTATCCGCATCCTCTTCTCCTTCAGCATGTTGCCCCAAAGGCAGACAATGTTCTGTTTTTCATGGGCGCTATTATATCAAATGCCCGCCCCGCTGAAAAGACAGAATCCAGACGGCATCCAACGAAAACCTCCGCCGCAGACGGCGTATTTTTGCTATACTAATGTCCGCAACAGGAAAGGAACGCAAATGAAACCAACACTCGTAGTTCTGGCCGCAGGAATGGGATCCCGTTATGGCGGCCTCAAGCAGGTAGATCCCGTGGGCCCTTCGGGCGAGGCCATTCTCGACTATTCCGTCTTTGACGCACACCGCGCCGGATTCGGCAAGGTCGTGTTCATCATCCGCAAGGACATCGAGGAGGTCTTCCGCCGCCAGGTGGGCGCGAAGTACGAGGGCCTCCTGCCCGTCGACTACGCATTCCAGGACATCAACGACCTCCCCGCCCCCTACACCGTCCCCGCTGGACGCACGAAACCGTGGGGTACCGCCCACGCGATCCGCGCCGCGCGCAACGTGGTGGGCGAGCCATTCGCCGCAATCAACGCGGACGACTTCTATGGCCGCGACGCCTTCGCGCGTCTCTCGTCCTTCCTCACCGGCGTCGACGCCGCCACGCGTCCTCTCCAGTTCGCGATGGTCGGCTACAAGCTCGACCTCACGCTCTCCGACCATGGTTCCGTCGCGCGCGGCATCTGCCAGGTGACTCCTGAAGGGAAACTCACCGGCGTCACTGAGATGACGAAGCTCGTGCGCACGCCCGAGGGCGCGGAGAACCAAGAGAATCCCGCCGCCCCCGTGAAGCTCACCGGCAAGGAGCGCGTCTCCATGAACCTCTGGGGCTTCACGCCCGCGCTCTTCGACGCGCTTGAGTCACGCTTCCCCGCATGGCTCGCCCAACGCGGCGCGGAGGAGAAGAGCGAGTGGTACATTCCCTTCGTCGTGGACGAGATGATCCACGAGGGCGCCGCCACCGTCGACGTGCTGCCCACCGAGTCCGCCTGGTTCGGCGTCACGTACCGCGAGGACAAGCCGCTCGTCACGGACGCGATCCGCGCCCTCGTCGATGCCGGCGAATACCCCGCGTCGCTGTTCGGGAAGTGAGTATGTCGGGTCGAGCGGGCAAGTTCCTGGACGCCGTCCTCGACCGCGTCTGGCCGCGCGTCTGCGCGGTGAAGACGTGCGCACGCCCGTCCGACCGCCCCGGCCGACACCTCTGCTCCGCCTGCTTCGCGGGACTCCCCTTCCACGAAGCGGACGGCTGCTGCCGCATCTGCGGCACCATCATCGCCTCGAAAGTCACGCACGATTTCGTCTGCGAAGCCTGCGCCAAGGACAAGCCCGCCTACGAACGCGCGCGTAGCGCCGTCGTGTACGAGGCACCCGTCGACCAGCTCGTGAACGACTTCAAGTTCGGCGCCGCCGTGTGGCTCGCGGAGGACCTCGCGGACCTGCTCGAGGGAGCCGTACGCGCCAAGCTACAACCCGCCGACGTGGACGTGATCGTGCCCGTGCCCCTCCACCCCAACCGCCTGCGCACGCGCGGCTACAACCAGAGCGCCCTCCTCGCACGCGCGCTTGGGCGCCGCATCAACCGCCGCGTCGACGAACGCTCGTTCACGCGCATCAAAGATACGGAACACCAGTCGCGTCTCTCCGGCGACGAGCGCCGCACAAACCTCATCGGTGCCTTCGCCGTTGCAGACGCGCGCGGCATCCGCGGACGCACCGTGCTTCTCATCGACGACGTGATGACTTCCGGCAACACCTTCGCGCACTGCGCCAAGGCACTCCTCGACGGCGGCGCCTTCCGCGTCTGGTGCGCCTCCGTGGCCCGCCGCCTGAAAGATTAAAGAATGTCCAAAGTCCTTAATTCTTTGCCCTGATTTAAACGCGCAAGGCGTGAGTACAGGACGGCGAAAGACCATACGCCTCGTCAACGAGCGCGTCGAGGTGCGCGTGGGCCTTCACCAAGTCGGGCGGCATCGTGAGCGGATCGTAGAGGTCGGCAAGAGTCGCGTTGGGGTACGCGGCGTGGGCGTCGAGAATGGCCTACGCGGCAGCGGCGATCAATGTTGCCATTATGGGAGTGTTGCCAGTTCCAATGTTGCCAGTTCCCAATTGGGCGTTGGCATTGGGTATTGGCAACATTTTTACATTGGCAACATTCTCCACCTCCGGCGTTCCCAGTCAGACAAGTGGGAGCATATAGTGGGGAAGATAGGTTATGCCATCTTCCATGCGGACATCCTTGTCCGAGAACAGGAAGGCTTCACCGCACCACTCCGCGTATTTGTTCCTGAACTTGTCGAGGGATGCATGCGTAATGTTTGCGCCACACTTGATCTCGATCGGCATGACATTGTGTCGACGGGCCAATTTCGACTTCGAGACAACAAAGTCGATTTCCATCCGCTCTTTCGCGTTGTCGGAACTGGACTCGGAATGGAAGTAGAGCTTATGGCCCGAAGCGACCAGCATCTGCGCCGCAAGGTTCTCCACGAGCATTCCCTTGTTCACCTCGATCCTGTCGAGCAGCAGCCGACGATGTATCTCCTCCCGGGCAAGCTCGTTCTCGTCAAACGCATGGCTCACAAGAAGCCCCGTGTCGGCAAGATAGCACTTCATGGACTTCCGATCCAGATTCATCTTGAGTCCGACGTTCGGGTCGGTGGAGTTCCAGCACAAGTTGGCGAACATGGCGGATTCAAGCCAATGAAACGCATCAGACCAGTCGCGCATCCTCGCCTTGGCCTCAAGGCTGCCGACTCGGAAGTTCTTCTCGTGGCGGGACAACTGATCGGGTATCTCGTCGAATATGCGTTCCACCTTCGGGGCCAATGCGCCGGCGTGCTTCCAGATGTCGGCCCTGTAAAGGTCGAGAATCGCGCGCTTCTGTCCGTCAACCTCGGCAAGATCGTGCGAACGCACGAACTCCGAAACCACCTGAGGCATCCCACCCACGACGAGATACTGCCGATACGCCTCCATGATTCGCCGGTGTACTGCCTGCCCAAGTGGCTTGCGCTCTGAAAAGAACTTCCTGACGGCGTCCATGGCCGATTCCCGCCCTGTCGCCCAGAGGAACTCCTCTAAGTCCATCGGATACATCTTCAGATGAAGCTCTTCGGAAGGTATCACGATGTTTGCCGTGTTTTTCTTTACCGATATGAGAGATCCTGTCTCAAGATAATGGTATCGCCCATCGGCGACCAATGTCTTTATGGCTTCGCGGGCGCGGGGGAACTCCTGCACCTCGTCGAAAACGACCAATGCGTTGCCACGAACAAGCCGAACGCCCGTCTCCGCCTCAAGCAGCATGAAGAACGTGTCGAGATCTCCGAGGTTCTCCTCGAATATTGTGCGTATGCCGCGCGATGCCTTGCTGAAGTCTATCAGCAGATAGCTGGCGTACTCAGACTTCGCGAACTCCTCGGCAATCCAGCTCTTGCCTACGCGCCGCGCACCATCAATCAGCAGCGCAAAGCGGTCGGCCCGCTTTGACTTCCATTCCTTCAGCGTTTCGTAGAACTTGCGTTTCATGCCTTTTTAGCCTCCATTTTGGCGTTGCGACGAGTAGTATACACCAGATTTAGATTTTCTACAATGCGGAATCTACACCAAATGCAGATTTTTGGAAGTGGCGAAAATACACAATTTAGTGATTTTCCACACCATACGGGTCCAGGGGATATTCAAGTCTTCGGGGACGAAAATCGTCGCGGCGCCGGAGGAGTAGTCGATGTCCGCGGAGGGGATCGCCTTCGGCGCGAGCGTGACGGGTGACGCCCCCGCCGCGAGCGAGAGGATGCCGTTGACACGCGAAAGATCCACGGGCGCGCCGCCCGCCGCGGCGGCCACCCTGATCCGCACGCCGCGCCGCTTCCCCGATGGTGTGTCTTCCAATATCAGTTTTTGGAGGGATACAGGTGAGTGACCGGTTACAGGAAGTTCTTTACCCCTATTGCCTTCTTAATCAGGATGTGATACACTACCATCCGAACCCCGCGATGGGTTACATCCACCCGCTGATGCACTGCCAATGCGGCGCAAGGCCGAGAGCAATCCCGGTCTTAGCATTTCAAAGGAATGACCATTACCAAAACGATTTTTTACAACCTCGCCGCGCGAACAGGGTCCTCAAAATAAAAATGAAAACTGAAGCGAAAATAAACCCTACCCTTATCTGGGACTGGAACGGCACGCTGCTCGACGACGTCGATGCGGCCGTGGCCGCGTTGAGCCGCATGCTCGCCAAACACGGCCTTCCGCCCGTCACGCGCGAGTTCTACCGCGCCAACTTTGGTTTCCCCGTGCGCCCCTTCTACCAGCAGGTCGGTATCGACCTCGACCGCGTGGACTGGGACGAAATCTGCACCGACTTCCACGCCTTCATCGCCGCCGAGCCGCAAGGACTCCACCCCACCTCGCTCGAGGCCCTCGAAGCCGCCCGCGCCGGCGGCTTCAACCAGTGCATCCTCAGCGCCCTCCGCGAAGACCTTCTCCAACGCGATACCGCACGCTTCGGCGTAGCCCCGTTCCTCACGCACATCTTCGGCGTCGACAACCTCGACGGCGCCACAAAGCTTTCGCGCGGACACGACCTCGTCGCCGCCCTTCCCACGCAGACGAAGCTCTACTTTATTGGCGACACGCTCCACGACGCCGAAGTCGGTACTGCCATCGGCGCGGAAGTGATTCTCGTCGATTGCGGACACCAGACCGCCGAGCGTCTGCGCGCCACCGGATGCCCTGTCGTCCCCACGCCGCTCGCCGCCGTCCAGTACATCCAAACTGAAGGATAATGCCATGAGAATTGTTCTTGGAATTGCCGTGGCAGTAGTTGCCGCACATGCACTGGCGGCGGAATGCGCACTGGCGGCGGATTGCAAAGACGGAACCTGCCCGATGCCGGCATCAGGCAGCGAGGCAACGTACACGGTGCTGTCGCCCGTGCCAGAGTCCGCCGTAGAGCCGATCAAACCCGCAGCGCGCCTCAAGACGCTGGACGGCAAGACAATCGCGCTCGTAGGTGGCAGCTTCATGGCAAACGTCACGCATCCCGAACTGAAACGGCTCATACTCGCCGAATACCCGACGGCGAAAATCTATCTGCTGAGCGAGATTGGTTCGGCAGGACCCTACCCGCGTCCGGGAGTAGTGCGCCACGAGAAGGAAGAGTTCCAGCGCAATCTGAAGGATTTCAAAATCGACGCCGTCATCTCCGGCAACGGCGGATGCGGACTCTGCACGCCGAAGGAGACAGGCTCCTGCATCGCCGCCGAAGTGCTGGGGATTCCGTCCGTAATGATCGCCGCGCCGGGGTTCGTGAAACAGGCGAAGAGCACCGCCCTCTCCGCCGGACTCGCCGAGCTGCGCATCGCGGAATACCCAGGCGCGTTCGCAAGCCACACGCGCGAGGAACTGCTGTCGAACACGCGCAAGGTCCTGTGGCCGCAGGTCAAGGCGGGACTCATGGGGGCCAAGGACATCCGCCCGACGGCAACCGACAGTCGGACGCCGGCTGCCGACAGCCAAATCTCCGGCACGCTCGCCGAAATCCAGCGCATCTTCCTCGACTCCGGCTGGACAGACGGCCTGCCCATCGTGCCGCCAACGGAACAAACCGTTTCCGAGTTCCTGCGCTTCACCGACCTGCCGCCCACCCACTCGCTCGGCGCAATCCCGCCCGCGCAGCGCGGCGTGACTGTCCGACACGTGGCCGTAAACGGCGCGATGGCGGGGTGTCCGCCCGAGTTCATGCCGCTGCTCCTCGCGTTCGTGGAGGCGATGAAGGATGGCGACTTCCGCCGTCCGCTCGCCTCGACCCACGCCTGGACGCCCTACTGCTGGCTGAACGGGCCCGTCGCCCGCCAGCTGGGCTTCGACTGCGGACAGGGCGAAACCTGCGAGCCGAAGAACGCCGTCCTCGGACGCTTCATCAACCTCGCCATGCTCAACCTCGGCGGCTACCGCGTAAAGGAGAACCGCATGGGCACGTTCGGTTACCTGATGCCGTGGTGTCTCGTGGAGGATGAGGCCGCCGCGCTGAAAATCGGCTGGAAACCGTACCAGATGCAATGTGGCTACGCCATCGACGACTCCACGCTCACCGCCGCCTCGTCGATCAACTGGGGCAACAACCTCGTGCCGGCCACGTCCGACGGTGCGCGCATCAAGGACATGATGGCGTGGGACGCCGTGGAGAAGTCGCAGATGGCCGTGGCGAGCGGCATGCCCTGCACCTACCGCGCGTTCTTCGTCACGGAGGGCGTCGCACGCGATCTGGCGAATACCTACCAGACGAAAAAATCGCTCTGCAAGGCCATTGAGAAGACGGCGCGCATACCGCTCGGCGCACGCGCATTCGCAAACTACTGGGGCAACCCCGGCAGCGCGTTCAATCCCGAACGATACCCGCTCTCCCGCCACGAGGACCGCATTGCCGATAGGGAAGGATCTTCCATGACAAAGACGCCGCCGTGGCTTGCCTGGACGGACAAGTCCGAGATGGAGACCGTACCCGCGATGGCGTCCGGCAAGAGCGCGTTCATCGTAACGGGCGACCCTTCGCGCAACAAGACGCTCTGCGTTCCCGGCGGCGGGTTCGCGACAATCAAGATCACGCTTCCGAAGGCATGGGACGCGCTCATGTCCGAACGCGGCTACAAGCCGCTCGCCGACTTCCGCCTCAAGACGGACCTCAAGCCTGACACACCGCCCACCTCTTTCCGCGACCCCTCGCGCCGTCGGCCGCCCTCGCAGTCGGGCGCACGCGGCGACTTCGAGCGCGGCTATTATCCCCGCAGAAGGCGATTCCGCTGAACGGCGATGAGCTCTGCTGCGCGCTCTAGGTCTGCGTCGCTCTTCCCCGCATCCACCGCTGCGCGCAGACGTGCCGCACCGCGCGCCACCGTGGGATAGCGTATTGCGGGTACAAGTACGCCCTCGCGTTCCAACGCCGCCGAGACTTCGCACGCCATGCGCTCGTCGCCAATCAGTATGGGCACAATGGCGCTCTGCGTGGAACATTCCACTCCTGCCGCGTTGAGCGCCGCTACGAAACGCGCCACCTTCGCGCGCAGCTCAGGCGCGCGCCATGGTTCCGCCTCCAGTACGGACAACGCGGCGTCGGCAGCCGCCATCGCGCCAGGATCGGGTGCCGTTGAGAAGATAAACGCCCGCGACCGATTCCGCAGGTAATCGCATACGGTGCGGCTTGCGCAGACGAATCCGCCCTCGCAACCAAGGGCCTTTGAAAGTGTGCCGAGTATGATGTCCGGCTTGCAGCCGAAATATTCCGTGAGACCGCGTCCCGTTGCGCCCACGACGCCAGTCGCATGCGCCTCGTCAATCATCGATACGGCACCTGCCCGACGGCACGTCGCAAGAAACGCCGGCAGGTCGAGCAAATCGCCATCCATCGAAAAAACAGCATCGCTCACCACGAGCTTGCGCCGACGCGGTCCCGCAGCATCAAGCTGACGCGCGAGGTCGTCCATGTCCGCGTGACGGTACACGAAAACGTCCGCACGCGAGAGACGACACCCGTCTATGATGCTCGCATGATTAAGCGCGTCGCTGAACACGGCATCGCCCTTCCCCACAAGCGCGGAGATGGTCCCTACGTTCGCCATGTAGCCCGTCGCCCACACTACGGCATCCTCCGTGCCTTTGAAGGAGGCGAGATGCCGCTCAAGGCGCACATGTTCGGGCAATGTGCCAGTCACTAGACGCGACGCGCCCGCACCTGCGCCGCTGCGTTGGATCGCTTCGCACGCCGCCGCCTTGAGGCGCGGATCTCCCGCAAGGTTCTGATAGTCGTTAGAGGCGAATGAAAGCATTTCCGTCGGACGCTCCCGGCACACTCGCAGAAGCCCCTGTTCGGCCACTTCGCGCAACTCTGCCCTCAGTACTTCCTCAAACGGGAGGGCCGCGCTTGTCGCGGCCTTTGTGGGAACATCCGGCACGCCCTCGACGAGCACGCACTGCTTCTGCAAATATTCAATCGTCTCCGCCACACCCTCGCGAGGGCCCCGATAGAGAAAGATGCGTCCGCCGCATGGATCGCCCATTTCCTTTACGGTCGTGATGCGGCAGTAACCGATTTCCTTAGTTGCCACGTAACCAGTCACGTAGTCGGGATCATCCGAGACGCATATCTCGCCTACGATGCCTGGCGCATTCGCCACCTTCGTGGCAAGTACCACCGCCTCGGCAAAGTGGTTCTTTTTCCTCACATCCCCACTGGGACAACGGGCATCTTGCCCGTTGAAAACTGCGTCCATATACGTGGCACGCACGCCGCGCTCTGGATCTGGTTCAAGGCGTTCAAGCGTGTCCGCATCAAGCAGCATCGCGCCGCGCATTCCGTACGTTTCCGAAAAGCGTGCGAGGATTTCGTCGATGCGCGTGATGCCTGCACTCGAAAGTAGACGCGCCGCCACTGCGCGTCCTTCAGCAGGCGTATGCGTGACGTATGTCGAAACCGGAAGCGACACGAGACGCTCGATGTTCTCGGCTGCCTCGACCTTCACGTGGATTTCGTCTGGCACGCCCTTGGAATGGTGCAGCGCGCGTTCGGCAAGCGCGGCGGCGAGCGCAGGGATGTCGCGGGCTTTGACGATGCGTTCAGCGCCGGAGATATGCGCGCCCTCGCGCGCAGCGCGCATCTTTACGGCGAAAAGTCTGTCGTCGTTCATGGAAGTCATGCCGCAACGTCAAATCGCGCCTGAGTGAATCTCGAGGTGCAGGGTGAAACGCTTCGGCGCGTTTGGATCGGCGGCGCGAAGCGGAAGAAGCGCCTTCTTGATCTTAGGCAGTTTTGGACGCAGTGCGAATAACTGTCCTGCCGTGCGCACGTAGAGGAAAAGGTGTCCGTCCTGGTAACGTCCGGGTCGCGCGGGAATGTCGGGGAAAAGCGTATCCCATTGTGCGCACACGCTGTCGAAGAAGACGCTCTTCTCGGCGAGCAGGTCGCATAGGATTCCGTCCATCAGCGTTCCGACGGTCGGCGCGGGCACGCGCGTTTCGACAGGGTCGCCGTCTACGGGCAAGCCAGGCGTAACGCGGTCGGCGAGGCGCTTGCGCGCCGCGCGGTCGCGCAGGCGGCGGCGGAGCTCCGGATAGTTGTGCATGGGATCAGGCGAAGCGTTCGGCGTCATAGATTTCATCGGCCCCCTCCAGTTCTTCGCGCGTGCCGTAGCCCCACGTGCAGCCAATCGTGTACATGCCGGCTGCTGCGCCGGATGCGACATCGCCCTTCGTATCGCCCACCATCACGGCATCGGCAGGGGCGATCCCGCGTTCGCGCATCACCTCAGCGAGCAACTCCGCCTTCGTTAGATTCCTCTTCGGGAGGGCCGCGCTTGTCGTGGCCGTCTTCGGGAGGGGCCTTTTCGGGAGGGCCGCGCTTGTCGCGGCCTTCGCGGATGGATCAACGAACATGTCAACAGTATAGTAACCGTCGAACAGCGAGTCCCAGCCTAGCTTCTCCATGAGGATATGCGTTGGGTTCCAGCGCTTGTTCGTGGCCACGTAGATACAGCAATTCTGGCGCTTCAGGTCGGCAAGCCACGCCGGCACCCACGGATATGGGTGCGTGGCGGGAAACCCGCCCGCGTCATAGCAGGTGCGGAACTGCGCCTTGACGGCGTCCACCAGTTGCGGCGTGGCGTCGTCGAAGAGCATGTACACGACCTGGTCGAGCGTGGGGCCGGTGCGGTAGACGCGGTCGAAGTGCGGACAATCGCGCCCGATGTTGCGCAACGCCGCGCGCCAGGCGGACTTGATGTCCGCCTCCGTGTCGCAGAGCGTGCCGTCGAAGTCGAAGAACCAGTGTTTTCTCATCGTCTTGAAAAGAGAAAGGACACAGCGTGTAGCCACGCCATGTCCTTCCGAAATACTTCCCGTCTGGAACGCGCTAGGAATCACGCCCCTGAGGGTCGCTAAATGCTTACTTCGCGATGACGCGGGCCATCTCGAGGACCTTGTTCGAGTAACCCCACTCGTTGTCATACCACGAGAGGAGCTTCACGAAGGTCGGGTCGAGGCACATGGACTTGTCAGCGTCGAAGATCGACGTGCGGGCGTCGCCGCGGAAGTCGGTGGAGACCACCGCGTCCTCGGTGTAGCCCAGGATGCCCTTGAGAGAACCCTCGGAGGCTTCCTTGACGGCAGCCTTGATCTCCTCGATCGTCGCGGGCTTCTCGAGCTCGGCCGTGAGGTCGACGATCGAGACGTCGCTCGTGGGAACGCGCATGGAGATGCCGGTGAGCTTGCCGTTGAGGTCCGGGAGAACCTTGCCGACGGCCTTCGCCGCGCCCGTCGAGGACGGGATGATGTTCTCGAGGATGCCGCGGCCGCCGCGCCAGTCCTTCTTGGACGGGCCGTCAACCGTCTTCTGCGTCGCCGTGGCGGCGTGCACCGTCGTCATCAGGCCGCGCTTGATGCCGAACTTCTCGTGGATGACCTTCGAGAGGGGCGCGAGGCAGTTCGTGGTGCAGGAAGCGTTGGAGATGATGTCCTGGCCCGCGTAGGTCGTGTGGTTCACGCCATAGACGAACATCGGGGTCGCGTCCTTGGAAGGAGCGGACATGATGACCTTCTTGGCGCCAGCCGTGATGTGGGCGCGTGCCTTCTCGTCCGTGAGGAACAGACCCGTCGACTCAACGACGATCTCGGCACCGACTTCGTTCCACTTGAGGGCAGCCGGATCCTTCTCGGCCGTGAGGCGGATAGCCTTGCCGTCAACGACGAGGTTCGTGCCATCGACCTTGATGTCGTGCTTGAAGATGCCGTGCACGGAATCGTACTTCAGCATGTAGGCGAGGTAGTCGGGATCGAGCAGGTCATTGATGCCCACGATCTCGATGTCGTTCGCGAAGTTTTCAACAGCCGCGCGGAAAACCATGCGGCCGATGCGGCCGAAGCCGTTGATGCCAACCTTGATAGCCATTTTCTATTACTCCTTTGGACTCGCCGCTCGGGACCTTCCCTAGCGGAAAATTGGCGTAGAGTTTATCATAATCAGCGCACCCCGTCAAGGGGTCAACGAACCTGTTTTATAGAAAGATCGGCAAAGAGCCGCGTCTTCTCCTCGTCGTTGCGCGAAACGTCGGGCCTGAGCCATCCGTTCAGCACCGGCGGCGCCCCCACAAGCAGCACGGGCGTCGTAGGACGCTTGGCGCATAGCTCGTCGAAGAACGCCTCGAAGTTGCGCCTAATCAGGTCTGGCGAAAGGTTATGGTACGGATCGCATACATAGATCGCCGCATCCTACTCCGCCAGCATTGTCGCCGCAGCGGGATCTCGACGCGCCCCGCCGGAGAAACCGAGGTTCACGATCGGCTTCTTCAGCTTGCGCTCAAGACGCGACGTGAGCGCGAGCCTGGGACGTATGTTGAACGCGCCGTGGATGATGCTCGTGCCGTAATAGACGATGGGCCTCTCCTTTCGCGGCGGGATGAGCTTCGTCTTGGACGCGGCGTCAACGCCCAGCTTGAGAGACACGAGCCGATTCCGCAGCGGCAGGTAGAGACGAAAACGCCGGACTTGCTTCGGGAGCTTGCTCACAAGCTGGTATTCAACGTTCTTTCCCCAGCGGACACCATGGCCCACCGCAGCGGCCCAGTGCCTATCCCCCACGCTCCGAGTCGAACACGTACAGGTCGGTTCCTACGCAGGCGGAGCTGTTGAAGCTGTTCTCTCCAAAACCATGTTTCGCGAACACCGTCCGCACCGAGACCGCCGTCGTATCGCTCTCGAAATCGAAGAACTCGCCTGTTGACTAACCCGACTTTCCACGTTCGCGTACAAAAAGGCCGGATTTCCTGGGAAACGGGGCGTAGGTCTTCACTACACTACCGTTTCTTGAAGTGCGGCGTTGCCTGAAATCTTCGGTGGGGGCTGGGCCGGGAGCGTGAGGCCGAGGGCCCCGAGCAGCAGGGCGACGTCCTCCTTCGGCTCGACGTAGCGCGGCAGGGTGACGACCCTGCCGTCGGTCGTGGGCATTACGACGTCCACCATCTTCACCGTCTTCATCTTCTCTATGATCTGGCGCGGGGTGAGCCCCGGCGCGTGT
>CACWIW010000005.1 GCA_902761035.1 uncultured bacterium
GCAGAACGAGGACAACCTCAAGGGTATGACCAATTTCAAGGCGAACGTGACGATTACGAAGTCCGACGGATCCACGATAACGCCCTCCGGCAACGACATCGAGTGCGAGAGGGACTACAACGAGCGGAGATGCCCGTCGTTCTTCAAGCGCGAATTCCTCCAAAGGATGTTTGTGTTTGAACAGCCCGCGTGACGGCATCAAGGAAGGAGTCATCCATAATTGTCCACAATGAAAAATGATGATTCGTTCCAGAATGTCATCGAGCAAATGAAGTCATTTTTGATGCGGGTGTAACCTCGTCCCGTGGTATGGGTAAACAGGGCAAAGAATAAGTCAAGGAGGCACACAAGATGGCTAGAATAGATTTTTCAAACGTGAACATTTCCCTGCAGAAATTCCAGGAGATATCTTCCGGGGAGTACAATGCAGGGGAGGTGAGGCTTGCCGGGCAGGATTCGCTCGACAAGATCAACAACCACGTCCACTTCACGGGTTGGAACAAGGTCTCGCTCTCTCATGCCGAGGTCATCGCCATCAAGGACGCCTTCGTGAAGGCACTTCGCGACGGCGGCGTGGACGGCGCGGAGATCGACAGGATCCGCGTGCAGCTTGGCCTTGCCCCGTCCGGCGCAGTGGACACCAGCCTCAGGGAGCGCAGCCTGAAACCGCTTTCTCGCCAGCAGATCCGCGACATCCTCGACCAGTACGCCGCCGTCCTGAATGTACGCACGTCGGACGAACTGAACGCCAACGTGTCCGCGGCCACGCGGCAGACGCGCGCGGCGACCCGCCAGGCCGTCAACGGCGAGCTTGACGGCAAACGCGCCACGGAGGCGAACGCGGCGTTTGTCAAGTTCCAGCAGGTCGTCGCGGGCGACGTTGACTACTTCGGCGGTGCCGACCGCCGGGTCCTGTTCGACGAGGCGAAGCGCCAGCTTGAAGCCCTTTACGCCGGATGCGCGAACAATCCTTCGGCGGAGAAGATTGCAAAGGCGACCTGTTCGCTGGGTGCCGGACAGACCGTGGAGGTCGATACGGGGATGAGCGAGGCCGCATACGCCGAGCGACTCTTCGAGATTATCGTGCGGCTTGAGGATTCGATCAACACGGACTGGCTGGGACTTGGCGTGAGGAACGAGTACAAGGCGCTCGATCCGCAGGGACGCAACGCATGGATAGACGGCCTTGCCAATCGGCAGGATTCGCTCTTCGCCGCGCGCACCGTCGCCGTGATGCTCCTTCAGGGGAAGGGCGTTGCCGACTATGAGACGCTGTCGCTCGTCAACAAGCTGCCGATTGACTGGGTCGTTGATCTGCTCAAGACGCTGGAGTCCGGGGAGGTGTCGACCCACGACCAGATTTCGAGCATCATGCGCCAGGGGGTGGTGGAACAGGAAGACGATGAGGATGTGTACATCCCCGCCACTTCGCCGTCGCAGTACAACAAGGGCGTGCGGAAATTCCTCACCGGAGAATCCGAATCTGCGCCTCCGGGATTCAAACTCTTTGCGGACGCGGCGATTGCAGACCTGCGCAGCCGGTTCGGGGAGGAAATCGTTCCGGCGGACACGATCCTCAATCTGTTTATCGATGACAGTCTATTCGGCCACATCGTACAGGTCGAAGGCGACGGGGACTATGCCAAGAACGTTGCGCGCGCCCGCGTGGAAGACATCCGCGAGCCGTTCGCCCAGATGGTGCGCTCGCAAGGTGCCCGCAAGGTGCTCGCACAGTTCGTCCAGACCGTCGGAACGGAGATAAACGTCCGTGTGAACAACAAAACGACAATCGCCAACGGCATTTTCAACAGCAATCCGACGCTGCTCGGACGTCTTGCGGGATGCTCGAATCCCGCCGAGGTGGCCGACGTACTGAACGGAATCCGCGCCGACGTCGAGCGGGCGGTGCGCAAGAACGTGGCCATCACATACTTCCGGGATAGAGGCGGTTTCAAGGATCTCATACGCAAGGCCCTTTCCGATGCGACGGGGATCCCGCCTTCGTCGTTTGGCGAGGATTCCCTTCCGAATTCGCAAATTACCGCGCTGGCGGTACGGTTCTCTAACAAGATCAACAGCGGCAAGATCGCTGCGGAAACCGATGCGGAGATCGAGGCGGCGTATCGCGAAGAGGCGAGCAAGTTCGCCGCCGAGCGCGTGGCACTCCTAGCCAAAGTTGACGCGCTCTCCGTTTCCGATGCCGCCAAGGCGGAACTGAAGACCTGGTTCCTCGCGCAGGACAAGGTGTCGATCGTCAATCTCGACGCCATCATCGCTGGCTTGCAGGATGTCACCAATCGTGTTGGGCAGCTCGTGGACGCGTTCAAGCAGCCGCGGCAGAAGGTAACTGTCTATCAGGCCATGCAGAATCTCATGACGGCGGTCAACGCGCTTGTGCATGCACAGCTCGACGGAGTGGATGGCGAAGTGGGAGCTTACGAAATCAAGAACCTGACGACCGCCATCAACATTCTCGGGCTCGACCGCTTCCCTGGCGTCAGGGACGACATTGCGGACTTCCTGGCGCAGCCGGACGTCAAGGCGGATATGGATGCGGATTACGATTGCGTTGCGCACGAGTTCGCGTCGTACGCCGCGCCGAAGTACGACCAGGCCAATGCGGCGCTTGCGGACGACATCGCGGGCGGCAGGCCGGACGTTGCGTCCGGGCAGGCCATCGTGCTGGCGTGTCGCGACGCGGGGCTTACGGCGATCACGCCGGACGAGGCGGTCCAGCTCTTCACGACAGGCAAGCCGCTCGCCGCCAAGCTGCGTGAGGCGCTCGTCAGCCTGCCCGTCCACGCGACGCCGCAGATCCTGCGATTGACCGTCGCGAGCATGCTCAAGCGGCTTAATGGTAATCGTCCGTTGAACTGAAACTCCTTGGTTGAATGTCTTACGCCTATATCTCGGGGGCAGTGCCTCGTTTTTTTTTTAAATTACCGCTTGCTTCTTGCTATGACGAGGGGATTTATGGTACAATATGCGCCGTTGAATGTCTATGTTCATTCGTTTTCGGCTAAAAAGAGTGAGCGTAAACATCAATTCTGAGGAGAAATGAATGAATGAAGACATTATCATGCTGAAGGAGATTTCCGACAGGCTGATTTCCGGGAGACCTTCTTCGTGAACCAGCTTCGTGCGGCAGGGCATACGGTGTCCTGTCCGGCGAAGGGAGATTTTCTGGTTGACGGGAAGTGGCTTTTCGAGGTTGGAGGCAAGGGCAAGACGTTTAGGCAGATAAAGGACACGCCCAACAGCTTTATCGCATACGACGATGTCGAGATGGGCGTTGGCAACAAAATCCCACTTTGGCTCTTCGGATTCCTCTATTGACGTCGTTCGATTATTCGCGTCAATAACTCGCCCATTGTCCGACTTATTGACGGCGATAAAATAATTTGTCTTTGTAATTGACAAAATGCGCAGGGAATGGGTAAAATACGACTTATGTTTTTTGCGGGTAAAAGGCAATAGCCATTTAAAGAGAGGAAAAGACATGAAGAAGAACGTGTTTCGCGTGGCGGTGGCCGCGCTTCCGGTGTGTGCGGCAATGGTGACGGCGTATGCCGATACGACCATCGCGAACAACATCACGCTCACGGCGGACGCCGACTGGCGCGCGGACGGCGTCGTCACCGTCCCGCAGGGCGTGACGGTCGATTTGAACGGCCACACGCTCTGGGTCTCCGGTCTCGCGGGCGCGGGCACATTCACGTCGGCCGTTCCCGACCCGACGACGTTCGACCTCACGACGACCGACGCCTCCAAGGTCTCGTCGCCGACCGTTTTCGCGTATGCCGAAATCACGGCTGCGAACCTGTTCAACAACAACTATGACCGTGGCGAGGCCGCGGCGGCGGACACCAACAGCAGGCGCATCATCGTAGCAAACGAAAACCTGCCAGTCATTGTTGACTACGATTTCGGCGCGGCGACGCACGTCAATTCCTACAGGGTGTACGCAGGAGGATACAGGGGGAATGAGAGCAACCAGAACAACGGACACAAGCGCACGGCGAAGCATTGGAAGTTCTACGGCTCGAACGACGAAGGGGATGACAAGGGTTGGACTCCCCTTGACGAACGCACCGTCACCGACTGGGACGACAAGACTGCACCGGACTGCAAGCAGTTCACGTTCTTCAACGCTACGGGCTATCGCTACTACCGGATGGAGATTCTCGAACCGCAGGACTCTTCCAACGGCTATCTGGAACTGGTGCAGCTGGAGTACGGGTGCGTCCAGAACCAGGTGCGCCTCGTCCCGTCGCAAGTCGATGGTTTCGCTGCGGCGTCAAACACCGTCTCCGGCACCGCGAAGTTCGTCATCGGCTGCGGCGCGCTCACGGACCACGACGATCTCCGCGGGCTCGGAAAGGTCACGCTTGCGGCCAATGAAACGCTCGACCTCGCGGGAAACTACCTGAAGGTCCATGCCATCGACGGCACCGGCAGGTTGGCGAGTTCAGACACGACGGCGTTCGTCGACCTCACAACGCCCGCCGCCGCGAAGACGTGCGCGACATCGACCTCGAACGGCTCGACGTTGGTCATGGCCGGAGACGACAAGTATCCGGCCTACGCGGCGTTTGACGATCGCATCGCAAAAATAGTCACAAATCCCGGTTCTTTCGTCTATTACGCCGGATTCCCCGCTGCCGGCATCGAGATAAACTACGACTTTGGCGAGCCGACATACATCAACCGTTACAGGATGTTGGGATCGAATGATGCCGAGTACACGACTGTCCCGAAGTCTTGGGCGTTCGAGGGGTCGAACGACGGCACGACATGGACAACGCTTGACGTGCGCACAAACCAGGTGCTTGTGCAGGGGGTCTATTCGGAATACACCTTCTTGAGCGAAGCGTCATTCAACATCTATCGACTGCGCTTCACGGCAGTGACAGGGTCGAAGTTCTACCTCTTCGAGCTTGAATACGGTGCCGTCCCGTACAACGTGATCTATGTGGATGCCGCCGGGCTGGCATCGTCCGATTGCTCCGGCATCACCACTGCGGACGGTGCGTCCCTTGTCCTTGCCGACGGGGATTCGGTTGTTCTTTCGGACGATCTCGACATTTCGGGGTTGGCTGTCAATGGGACAATTGACCTGCGGGGCCATACGCTTACAGTTGACCGTTTGGAGGGAATCGGCACGATTACCGACACGCGGGCTTCGTCGGATCTGACGGACACCGACGCCACGCGCGTTTGGTCGCCGAACACGTACTACTCGTCCAACGCAGGTACGGCAAAGAACGCCTTTTCCAATCCGTTTGTCACGTCCACGCCAAGCAGCACGAAAACCCGCGTCATGGCCGAAGAGTCTCAGCTGCCGGTCGTCATCGACTACGACTTCAGAACCGCGACGGTCGTGGATTCTTACCGCCTGACCGCTGGCGACAACGTGAACCGCGCGCCGGGCGCATGGGAGCTGTTTGGCTCCAATGACGATGCGGCGTACATGTCCGGCGAACTGACCGCGTGGACGCGGCTGGACACCCATTTCGGCGAGACGTGGTCGGCGGTTTTCGAGACGCGCGACTTCTGCTTTGCGAACGCCACGCCGTACCGCTACTACCGCATGAGGTTTACGAAGAGCGCGACACAGGGCAACGGTTTCCTTACGTTCTGGAAGCTCCAGTACTGCAACACGGCGGACCGCGGGCATTTGCGCATCGTCGTGCCGGATGGACCTGTTGCCTACAACAGGACGGTTTCGCTCACCGGGAATCTCCGCCTCGTCAAGGACGGGGCCGGCATCTTTGTCGCCATGAAGCAGGGCCAGACGTACAACGGCGGCACGGATGTCGTTGCAGGTAGGCTGACGCTTGGCGCACAGGGGAACACGATGCCGCTTGGTACGCGAGACGGCGACATCACCGTCCGCAAGAACGCGCTTGTCGATCTGAACGGGAATGCCAACTTCCAGTGGTATGGATTCACGCTTGACGGCGGCACGTTGAAGCACAGAGGGACAGCTTACAACTCCTTGACGCCCATGTTGAAGCGGATGCGCCTTACGGACGATTCTGATTTGGTTGTCGAGAATGACTACGGCTTCGTCGGAGAGAATAATGTGGATGCGCAGACCTTCGTTGATCTTGGAGGCCACACACTCGTCCTGCAGATTGCACCGGGCAAGTATTTCCGCAACTACAACACGACGTACCTCAATGGCGTGGTTGACATCATAACTGGCGGATGGTTCCTGACCGGTGGCAACTATGTGACGGCGCTTGACGTTGATTTCAAGGTGAATTGCGCGTTGGATGTCGCGTCGCCGTTCCAGGTGCGCGGGTATGAGGCGAATTTCTATTCTACAACGTCGAACAATCGAGACGCTCCGATGAACGTATCGGGCGTGTTCAAGCCGACCGTTGCGGCGTACTACGGCTGCACGATGCTGGCGGGCTCGACGATGGATCTGACGGCGTGGCCGAAGACGGCCGGGTGGCCGATGGCGTCCGTGTTCACGACAGGCAAGACCAACCTCGAGTTCGCGAACAGCGGCGAGATCGCGGTAAACCTCGCCGGGCGCGACGACCTGAAGGCGCTTGCGCGGTCGGCTAATCCCCGCCTCTTCACATGGCCGCTTGTCGATGGTAATCCTGTGATGCCCGGTGCGGATTTCGTGCTTGATCCCGCGACAGCTGCAGCGGGCTTTAGGGTGCGGAAAGACGCCACCGGTCTCCGGCTCATTTACACCAAGGGCATGATGCTGATCGTGAAGTAAGGTGTCCTGCTGTAGCGGAGAGGGTGGGCTCGACATCGGTTCCCACGATTCCGGATTCGAGACGGCCGTCATTGTGTGTGAAAGGAGAATGAAATGCCAAGTGCACTGAGTAAAGATGGCTACAACTTCTTGAATCAAAAGGCATGAAAGTTCAGGAACTGCGAAAGGCGCAAGAATTGGCAGAGGAAAATGTAGAGACAATAAGGAGTAAATGGCATGAATTCTTCGACTGAAACAAATACGGCTTTTTTTGCAGATAGCCGTTTCCATGTGTCGTTACCCGATGGCACCTCATTGTCGTTTCCAATCGCGGGCAACTGGCGGCTGGAGAACGCCACGCCTGAACAGTTGAACAATGTTGAAGTTGACGAGGATGGTCTCCATTGGCCGGATATTGACGAGGATTTGTCCTTCGCAGGCCTTCTTTGCGGCGACCATGGACAGTTCGTGAAGCCCAAACATGTTTGAGGCTCAGAAGATTAAGGTATTGCTGATCGCAGCGGCGATGGCAGCAGCGATGGTATTCGATGCGGGTGCGGCGGCACCTTTGGCTGCGCCGGCTACCGAATGTGGCGGGGGCACCTTGCGGCTGTTGAGCTACAATGTGCGTCATTGCTCGGGGAAGGAGGATCGGATACACTATTCCCAAACCGCTGCCGCGATCCAGAGGGAAAAACCGGATTTCGCCGGGCTTCAGGAAATCGACGTCGGGACGACGCGCAGCAAAGGCTTTGACCAAGGCGCGGAACTTTCGCGGCTCACGGGAATGCACGTGACGTTCGCGAAGGCGATCAACTACAGGGGCGGAGAATACGGCGTGGCGGTGCTGTCGAAGGAGGCGCCGATTTCTATTCTGCGCAAGCCGTTGCCGGGGCCGGAACCGCGCGTCCTATTGCTGTGCGAGTTCACGAACTGCTGGTTCGGGACGACGCATCTCGACAGCGGGGTGTGCAAGGGGGATACGGAACCGGCGCATGTCCTCTCGGTGCCGATCATCAGCAACGCCGTCGCCCAGTGCGCGTCCAGCGGCAAGCCTGTGTTTTTGACTGGCGACTGGAACGCCACGCCGCAGGGCCGGCTTGTCGAGAAGATGGAAGGTTTCCTCACGATTCTGAACGACAAGAAGATTCCGACCAACAGCAGCGAACGACGAACCATCGACTATGTGACAGTGGACAAGCGCCATGCCAATCGCGTTACGGTCAAGGAGGTGCACGTCACGCCGGACCGGACGACGTCCGACCACAAGCCCGTGTTCGTTGCAGTGGAGGTTGCGCCAGTAACGCCCGTGGAGGTGCGCGTGCGGCAGACGCCGCAGGGGCCACGCATTTTCGTTGACGGCAGGGCGGTGCGCCCGCGCTTCTACTACGGTTCGCCGCCGTGCCTCTGCCCCATCTCGAACGTGAAGAAGCACGAATACACCATCCCTTTCCGTCCGGAGGCAGATACCGACAAGGGGCGAGTCTCCATAGACGGATTCGACGACGACGCGCCGATGTGGTTCTCGAAGGCGGCTCTGATCGACAAGACGGACAACAAGACGCTGCCGCTTCCGGCGACCGGCGATTCCATCGAAACCGTCCTACCTGGAGGCGAGGAGCGCACGCGTCACTTCGTGCGCGAGGGGCTGCACCTCAAGAAGGGGCATCTCTACCACTTCGTCGTCACGCACCGCTCTACGCACGACCGCACGTATTTCACGCACGAGGCGTCTTATGCCGACGCTGCCGGACGCAAGGTCGTGATGCCGCTCCCCTACGGTGACACGCTTGGCGACACGGTACGCCTCGCAGCCGACGCACAGGTGGATTTCGTGACGTTCTCCACCGACACGTCGTGGGGCTGCATGGACTGGTGGGCGCCGCCGGGTGAGCCACCCGCCTACGGCAGGATCGACCGTGAATTCGAGCGCATCATAGCCGCCAACCCGAACGCGCTGATCATGCCCCGCGTGTGCGCGGACGCGCCGGGGTGGATGCTCGACCGCGATCCGTCGCTCAGGATGGTGTTCGACAAGGGGTACGCGATCAGGATGTCGTCCGTCTCCGCACGCCCCTACCGCAAGGCTGCGTGCGCGGAGGTTGAAAAGCTCACGCGTCACCTGCGCACGAAGTTCCCGCGCAACTTCGCGGGGATGCACGTGAGCGGACAGAACTCCGCCGAGTGGTTCTACATGATGTCGCAGAGCGGAGAGCTTTCGGGGTACGACGTCCACACCCGCGACGCATTCCGCGCATGGCTCGCGAAGAGGGGCGAGAAGGACGCCGCGACGGCGGAGGTGCCGTCGCCGGAGGCTCGGCGCGTGAGGCGTCCGCAGGGCCGGCTTGATCCCGTCCTGGACCGTCGCGTGATCCAGTTCGGGGAGTTCCGCCAGGAGGAGATGGCGAGCCTTCTCTGCGACCTTGGCGCGGCGGTGCGTCGCGGGTCGGACGGCGGCTCGCTTGCGATCTTCTTCTACGGCTACACGTGGGAGCTCGGCTCGGTCGTCGCGGGCGCGGCGGAGACAGGGCACTTCTTCGTTGACTGGATCATGCGGCACGGAAAGGACAGCATCGACGGATTCTCCGCGCCGTTCAGCTACTCGGACCGCGGCTGGCCGGGCTCGTCGCCGGTGATGGCGTCGTCCGAGACCTTCATGCGCAACGGTTTCCTCTGGATCAACGAGGACGACTACCGCACGCACCTCGAAAACCTCTGGAGCTTCCCCGTGAACGTGGGGCTGAGGAACAGGTCGCCGTTCGTCACTCGCAACGCGCTCCTGCGCAACGGTGCGCTGAACATCCTGCGCGGACACGGCGACTGGTGGATGGACCTCTGCGGACGCGGCTGGTTCCGCGACGCGGAGATGTGGAAGATCCGCAAGGCATTCAACGTCATGGACGACGCAATGATGCGCCGGAAGAAGCCTTATACGCCGGAGATCGCGCTCGTGGTCGATGAGAAGAGCCTCATGCGCAACGGCTTCGGATCGGGCGGCGAGGTGAGGCCTCAGCTCAACCACGCCCGCATCAGGCTCAACCTGTGCGGCGCGACGCACGGGCAGTACCTCCTCGACGACGTCTTCGCCAACCCGCCGGACTGTAAGCTGCTCTTCATCGCCTACGCACGCGACCTGGATCCGGAGCGTCGCGCACGACTGGAGGAAATCAAGAGGACGCACCCGCAGATGCGCGTGGTGGAGGCGGCGACGAAGTACGATGTCGTCATGGAGAAGATCGTGGAGCACGCGAAGGCGGCGGGCGTGCATTTCTACACGCCGCCGCTGAAGGCGACCGTCTGCGCGGCGGAAGGGTACGTAGTCGTCCAGGCGAGGGAGGCGGGTCCGCTGGAGATCGACTTCGGCAATGAGGATTTGGTTGTCGACTTTCTGACTGGAAAGCAAATCGGAGTTGGGCCGAAGGTCTCTCTGCCGTTCCAGAAAGGCGAGACGCGGATATTCCGTTTGGTTCACCGCTAACCACTAGCCACAAATGGTGAATTGCATTTTAGAGCGTGGCGGGCGGCGAACTCGTCTTTGAAATGTGTGATGCGGCGCACAGACCGTGACCGCAAATAGTTTCCCAAAACAATGTGCCCAGATGGCACTTTGGGGAGAAATGCGAACAAAACACTTTCATACTTGCCCAAAGTGCGGTGATTGTGATATACTTTGGGCAGCTATAAACTAGGAGCTGATACGATGATTGGTAGAAAACACGAAATTGAGCAATTAATTGACGTTTACGAAACAGGGCAATCTGAGTTCGTTGCCGTATATGGGCGGCGTCGCATCGGAAAGACATTTTTGATTACCGAGGCATTCGGCAATCGGTTTGCGTTTCACCACACTGGACTACGCGAGGGGGGAACAAAAAAACAGCTTGAGCAATTCCGGCTGTCGCTTCGCCAGCAGGGGTATTATGATTGCCCGCGCATAAAGGATTGGTTGGAGGCGTTTTTTGAGTTGGAGCGTTTTCTGGAGAAAAGTCCAGCTCAACGGAAGGTCGTTTTCCTTGATGAAATCCCTTGGCTTGATACGCCTCGTTCAGGATTCTTGTCCGCTCTTGAGTCGTTCTGGAACGGGTGGGCCGTGTTCAGGAAAGACATCGTTCTTGTCGTTTGCGGTTCCGCTACGTCCTGGATTGTCAAGAACATCATCCGAAACAAGGGTGGGCTCTACAACAGGGTGCGCACGCGGATCAAGCTCTTCCCGTTCACGCTTGCCGAATGCGAGAGCTATGCGAATTCCGAACTCCACCTCGGGTATGGTAGGAGGGAGATAATGGAATGCTACATGGCGCTTGGCGGAGTGGCATACTATTGGAGCCTTCTCAGGCGCGGATTGAGTCCGGCACAGAATTTCGACGCACTGTTCTTTGGTCCGCAGGACGGGCTCCGTACCGAATATGACGAACTCTACCGTTCGCTTTTCAGAAATCCATTGCGGTACATGGAGGTCGTTGAACTTCTTGGGACGAGGAGAACAGGCTATACGCGAGACGAGATGATACGTGGGCTCGGAGCTGTCAGCGGCGGCGATCTCACGAAGATTCTGGCAGACCTGGAGGAATGTGGTTTCGTGCGGAAGTACATGCCGTCAGGCCACGGCAAAAACGGCGGAGTCTATCAGCTCGTCGACGGCTACACGCTGTTCTATTTCTCCTTCGTCAAGGGGAACTCTGCGCGCGACGGTGATTTTTGGCAGCATTCCGTTGGAGATGGACGTTTGAACGCATGGCGAGGCTTCGCGTTCGAGCGCGTATGCCTTGCGCATGTCGCGCAGGTAAAGGACGCTTTGGGAATTTCCGGAGTCAGGACGGAAGCGTATTCCCTTCGCGTCAGTCCAGACGAAAACGGACGCGGTGCCCAGATTGATTTGCTTATTGACAGACGTGACGGCATCGTCAACTTGTGCGAGATGAAGTACGCAAACGGGAAGTATTCCATCACGGTCGATGAGTCTGAGCGGATAAGAAATCGAATAGAAGCCGCAAGAAAGCTGTTCGGCAAGAATCGTACCATTCATCTTACCATGATTACGCAAGACGGCATCATCCGTAGCCCGAACAGCTGGGATGTCCAGTCCGTCATCACGCTTGACGACCTGTTCCGGTGAGTTGGTCGTCGTTGCCTTAGACGGCAGTCGGTGATTGGGGCTCGGCGGCCAGAGAATCTGAACGAGATGACGTCGAAAGAAAAGCGAAATCGATAGGATTACATTTCGAAGACAACCAGAACCGCGCCGTTCGACTTCAGGTCAAACGCATAACGACGCCCATCGGCCGTTCGTCGAAGCGGCACTGGACCGTTTGCTGCGAATGCCGTGACTTTCCCGGCGCCCTCGAAGGAGACCGTCCTCACCTTCGGCGATTCGTCCCAGGGGTCTTCGGCGGCCACCACGTAAAGAGCCTTGCGAGAGGGAACGCCGCGCCGGTCTGTCATGATGCCGACCACAAGCGCGTCGCCGTCATCCGCCTTGAGCTGACGGAAGAAGCCTCCATCGAGCGCGGCAACGCTTGTGGAATCAGACCCCTTGAGCCAATCGGGATGCTTCTCAAAGCCGACCAGTCGCGTGTCAACGCTCCTGAACTCCATGAAGCGCGGCGCAATGCCCTTGATCTCGGCATTCACGTGCTTGAGGCGGTCGTACTGGACGGTCTTGGCTCCGTTCTCGTCCAGCACGTTCATCGTCCACCATCCCTTCGTCCAACACGCCCATACGAGCGTCTCCGCGCCGAACGCCATCGCCATGTTGGCCTGGTACCTGAGCTTCTGCTCGGTGATCACCACCTTCGCCTTGTGCGTGTTGACCTGCGGAACGAACCAGAGTCGACGCCCCGTGCGGCGGCAGGCGTCGGCGACGATCTTGAAGTTCCTCAGGAACGGCCCCATGCCACTCTGGCGGGGGGACTTGCAATAGAGGTAGTGGTCGTATGACAGATAGTCAAGCGGCACGTTCTTCATGTACTTGTCGATGTACTCGTAATAGTTTGTCGCGCCCGTGTAGCCGAAGTCCGCCTCGACCGGCGGATAGCACGGATGCAGGTTCAGGTGGGGGACCTGATGCGGCAGAATCCTGTGTAGCCGTTCGACAAAATCGTTGTAATAGGGAAAGTCGAGCGCCGAAGGCTCGTCGCCAATCGCGATCATGGAGACGGCTGGATGCACGTCCGCGCCAGTCGCCTTCATCGTGGCCGCCCCTTGCTCGACGACCTGAGGCGGAATCGTCTCCGCCAGTTTCCCGTTCAACTTCTTGTGGCCGCCCCACCAGTTCCGGTACACGCCATGGACAATGGCCTTGAGTCCGTATTTTGCAAACAGGTCAAGCGTCTTGCGGTCTGTGCATTCGATGCCATAGACGAAATCCACATGGCAGTCCCGGATGTCCTTGATGTGCTGCTCCGTGCGCGCGTTTTCCTTCAGGCAATAGACGCCGATCTGGAAGTCTGCCGCTTCCGCCGCTGCACATGCGGCAAAGGTTGCCGCTGCAATCATGAGTTTGTTCATGCGCTCTCCCTGTTCTCATTAGCGGTCAAAGAATCTGAACGAGACTACGTCAAATATGTCGGCTTCGTTGCGGCCGCCAAAAGACCCGCCGCGGCCGTGGAAGCCCAGTACCACCGCATTGCGTCCGGCGGGGAAAGGACGGTCGAGCGTGATGGACACTTCCCGCTCGGCCTTTCCGTCGCCGCCCGGCACCGTCGCGCGTCCGTATGAGGCGCCGTTCCCGTCTCGCAGCTCCACGATTCCGCCTTTGCGCGGCACAACGCGCAGAACGAGCTTCGTGGCGGCGCGTGGCGCGTTGAAGTAGCGCCATGTGGCGGAGTCGCCGGAATGCACCTTCGCGAGGCGTTCGCGTCCATCCGCGCCGGTTTCGATGCGCACGGTTCCGGACATGAGGCATGCCAGGCGGGCGGGCGTCTCGGCGAACGGATCCAGCAGCGGCCCGGCGCCGTTGGAAGTCATCTCAATCTCGCCGATCGATCCGTCTGCGCCGAACTCGATTGGCTCCACGCATGCCTTGCGCATTGACTGCGAGCAGTTGGTCGAGCGGTGGTAGAGCACGTACCATCTGCCGTTGAACTCCACGATGCCGCCGTGGTTGTTCCAGGTGTTCGGGTCGCAGCCGTAGTTGTCGATGATCACGCCGCGGTATGTGTAGGGGCCGAACACATTGGCTGCGGTCGCGTAGCCGATGCATGTGGGGCGTCCGCGCCGGGAGATGTCCGCAAACACGATATAGTACACGCCGCCGCGTTTTGTGAGCTGGATGCCCTCGTGGAAATTGTGACGGGCCTCGTCGATCACGCCCGTATGGAGGGTGCCGGGTTCGATGCCGGAAAGATCGGGCTTGAGTACGGCGCCCTTTGCGGAGAACTGTCCCCAGAAATAGTACACGGTGCCGTCGTCGTCGCGGAACACCGATGGGTCGATCTGCTTGGCCCAGGGGTATGCGAAAGTGGCCTTGAACGGGCCGGAAGGGGTGTCGGCCGAGGCGACGCCCTCTCTGTGCGACTTGTCGGGCATGCAGTAGAAGATGTGCCATTTCCCGTTGTGGAACATCGCGTCGGGCGCGTAGAGAGGCGCGTCGGAGGCGGGCACGCCGTCGTTGGCGCCCGTCGAAGCCAGAACGCCGCGCCGTGCCGTCCAGGCGCAGAGGTCGCGCGTCTCGAACACGTCGTTGAAGTGCGTGCAGTATGCGCCGCCGGCCGTGCGCACGTCGCGCGAGCCGAACACGTACAATGTGCCGTCGGGACCTGTGCGCGGGGCGGGATCCGAGAGGAACTCGCCCTCCGGGGTGATCGGGTTTGCCGCGAAGGCAGAAGCCGCCGCAAGCGCGGCAATGGTCAATGTGCAGTAGTTCATGCGCGGAATTATACCAAACCCCCGGATCTTTCGCAATGCGCGTGCGGATGCAAATCGGTAACGCGCCGACGGCGCATGTCCTACCCCACGGCATCGACCCCACTGAAATAGGCGTAAACCCATAAACCCACTTGACGCAAAGTGGGTTTATGGGTTATAATACATGCCGACATGGCAAAAAGGCTTTCAGATGAGCAGGTCGCGCGTTATCGCGAAGAGATGGCGCGATTGCCTGTAGGCTGTATTGCGCGCAAGGTAATTGCGGGCAAAGAGAGGTATTATAGACAGTGGGTCGAGAATGGTCGTACGAAGAGCGTTTATCTCAAGGAATCGGAGGTCGACGCAGTTAGGAAGCAGATTGCGCGGCGGCGTGAACTTCTCAAACTGCTTCGTCCGTATGGAATCGCGGGCAGGCGTCCAATTCGTAGAGATCTCGCCGTAAAGACAGGGCGTGAGCTCAGCGATTGGGCTGATTTCGTGTCGGGCTGGGACGCGCGCGACGTATTCCCCGACATCATGAAGTTTCTGCGCTGGCCCGTGGACGGCAAGATTCTCATCGTGTTCGGAATTCGCCGCACAGGCAAGACGACGATGCTTCAACAGGCGGTGCGTGCCCTGACGCGGGAGGAATTCGCAAGGGCGGCATACGTCAAGGCAAAGGTTGGCGACACGCTTGAGACAATGGACGACAGGCTCTCCAGTCTCCATGAAAGGGGATTCCGCTATGTGTTCATAGACGAGGTGACGCTGATCGAGGATTTCATCGACGGTGCCTCGCTCTTTTCCGACGTCTATGCGCAGATGGGAATGAAGATCGTCCTTTCGGGAACGGATTCGCTCGGATTCAGCATGTCCATCGACCAGGAGCTTTTCGACCGCGCCTACATGTTGCATACGTCGTTTATCCCTTTCCGTGAATACTCGCGACTTCTGAAGATTAATGACATAGACGAGTACATCAGTTACGGCGGTCTGCTCAGGCGTGGAGAAAAGAATCTCGACGATCCGCTGGCAAACGAACCGGATGCCTCGTTCCGTGACGTGGAGTCGACGCGCCGCTACATCGATACGGCCATTGCGCGCAACATCCAGCATTCGCTGGCATGTTGCCGTGGCGGGCGATACTTCGGCACGCTTCGCGAACTCTACGAGAAGAACGAACTGACAAATGCGATCAACCGCGTGATTGAGGACATGAACCACGAGTTTCTCGCGAGCGTCTTGACCCGCCCGTTCAAGTCTTCGGATCTCGGCATCGTGTCGCGCCAACTGATGACGGACCGCGAGGCGACACGGCGGCGACGTCTTGACCGAATGCTGGACAAGGGCAAGGTCACTGCAGAGCTGATGCGTTATTTGGATGTCCGTAATGTCGAGTCACTTGTCGTTGCCGTTTCCGATGCCCATGCGGCTGCGATTAAGGCGTATCTCAAGAAGCTCGACCTCATCAGGGATTGCCCGGTACGACTGCTTCGCGGTGATTCGGTGGAGGAAGGCGCTCGCGTTCTCTTTTCGCAGCCAGGCATGCGGTTCTGCCAGGCCGAGGCGCTTGTCCGCGCCATGATGAGGGATTCGTCCTTTGCTTCCGAACCGCCTTCTGAGCAGGAATACATCACGGGACGTCTTCTTGACGATGTTCGCGGAAGGATGCTGGAGGATATCGTCCTAATGGAGACGTTGGAGGCGACGCCGCGTCCGCGCGAGATATTTTCCGGGAAGGATGTGTTCAAGCTTCAGTTTGAAAGCGGAGAGTTTGACATGGTCATTCGCGATCTCGGGACGCGAACATGCGAGATCTTCGAGGTCAAACATTCAAGAGAACGTGCAGATGAACAATTCAGGCATCTTGTCGATGCGCAGCTCCTTTCACGAACGGAGAAGGCTTTCGGGAAGGTCATCTCACGCACGGTCCTCTATCGCGGCCCAGATTTCGACCACGATAGCGGCGTTCTGTATCGTAACGTTGAGGGTTATCTGAAGGGGCTTATACGGAAGTAGGTGGAACAAATGAATCGTAACCACGTATGCATAGACGTCGCCGCATTTCTCCTCTCCCTGGTCGTCGCCGCAGGCGCTGAGTCCATCCAAATTCCGCCCGGCAGCCCGGTCAACAGGCCGGTTCCCATGAAGCGAAGTGAGGGTGGGGCCGTGCGGGTGTGTACGTACAACATCGGCTGGGCGGCGGGTTCGCCAACCCACCCCGGATGCTGGGCCTCGCGCCGTGCAGACGTCGCCGCGCTCGTGCGCTCAAGCTCGCCGGATGTCGTCGCGTTTCAGGAGGTCGTTCCGGCGCAGGCCGGCTATCTGCGGGGGAAGATGCCGGAATACGGATTTGCAGGCGAATACCGCAATGCAGACCGCAAGAGCGGCCAAGGCAATCTTGTCGCTTGGCGTAGGGATCGTTTCGATCTGGTTGAGACGCGGACGTTCTGGCTTTCAGAGACGCCGGACGTTCCTGGCTCGAAGTCGTGGGGTTCTGGCTGGCTGCGTACCTGTACCCTCGCCGCGTTGCGCGAGAAACGCACGGGCGTTCGCATCTGTGTCGCGAGCGTCCACCTCGACTGCGCAAGCTCCCTTGCCAAAGAGGAGGGGATGCGTCTTGTGCTGCGCCGTCTGCCGGAATTCTCGGCCGGCGCTCCGGTCATTCTTGCCGGCGATTTCAACAGCAACGAGACCGACCCTGCGCCAATGCTTGCCGCAAAGGAGATGACATACGCGCTTTATGCGTCGGAAACGCCTCCTTCAGGTCCGTGGGGGACGACCTGCGCTGGTTTCCGGCGCAAGTCGCCGCCGATGTCGTTCGCGGATGCGCAGCGTGTTCCGCTGTCCGAACGCTGCACAAAGGAGGGCACGCGCCGCTACGGCGAGCGCATCGACTACATTTTCGTCTCGAAAGGCGTCCGCGTCTTGGACTATGCGACGTACAATTTCCTGCGTCCTGGCCTTGACTTGTATCCCAGCGACCATTTCCCAGTCGTGGCAACCCTAAAAACAAAATAATCTGTCTTTGTAATTGACAAACGGCGATTCAAGGCGATTGACTTACAATCGCCAAATATGATAGAATTATGCCACTTTCTTTTGGGTGAATTATACACTTGAACGGGAAGGAGGAAACGAAAATGGCAAAGTATCTTGATCCCAAGGCGGATGTGACCTTCAAGAAGGTTTTTGGCGAGCACAAGAATCTCGTCATAAGCCTCCTCAACGCCTTGTTGCCACTTGACGAGGGTAAGCAGGTCGAGTCGATAGAATATCTGCCGGCAGAACTTGTGCCACGCACCCCGACGAGCAAGAACACGATAGTCGATGTACGCTGCGAAGAGACCGGAGGGCGCAAGTTCATCGTCGAGATGCAGATGAACTGGACGGCTGATTTCCGCGAGCGCGTCCTTTTCAACGCATCCAAGGCGTATGTCAGGCAGCTTGACAAGTCAGAACAGTACAACCTGCTCCAGCCAGTCTATGCGCTCAACTTCGTCAACAAGATTTTCGAGCCGGACATGGACGGATACTACCACTACTACAGGATGGTTCATGCCGAAGACAGCGGGAAAGTCCTCGAAGGTCTGCATCTCGTATTCATCGAGTTGCCGAAGTTCAAGGCGAAGAACCTCACCGAGAAGAAGATGCAGGTGTTGTGGCTCCGCTTTCTGACTGAGATCGACGAGAAATCGAGAAGCGCTCCGGCCGAGCTTCTGGACAACCCGCAGACGAGTCAGGCACTTGAGATACTCGAGGAGTCGGCGTACAGCGAGGCCGAGATGCTTGACTACGACAGGTACTGGGACCAGGTTCGCCGAGACAAGGCACTGATGGACGAGCGCGACGCGGCTCGCGCCGAACTGGACGCGGCGACAGCCAAGCTTGACACGGCGACAGCCAAGCTTGACGCGGCGACGGCGCGGGCTGACGCGGCGACGGCGCGGGCTGACGCGGCGACGGCGCGGGCTGACGCGGAAAAGGCGCGAGCCGATGCGGCAACGGAGAAGTTGCGGCAAGACAAACTCGACACCGCCCGCAACCTGAAGGCCATGCATCTTGCCGTTGAGCAAATTGCAACGGCGACCGGCCTCACCGTCGAGGAAATAGCGAAGTTGTAGAACCATGCACGCGTTACGCGCAGGGATATCGACGATGGTTGCCGCGTTTGCAATCGCCGCGTCCGCCATCGCAGCTGCGGCGAACGCCACGAAGACGCTGATGCTTCCCGGCGGCGCGACGATGGAGCTGATCTATGTGGCGCCCGGAGAGGCAAGGCTCTTGTTCGGGGAACTGTCCCCGTAAGATGCGAGAGGGCATTTACGTTAAGGTGCCGGTGGTATGGAAACTTGCGCAACGGATGCTTTTTGCGAAAAACTGATTTTGAAATGCGAGGAAATGCAATGATGGCCAGAATGTTCTTGATGTCGTGTGTACTCGCTGCTACGGCGATGGCCGCTGCGGACGAGCTTGATGCAGACTGGATCGCGCAGGACGGTGCGGCGTCGACGAACGGCGTTTCGCATGCGGTATGGCGCGCGGAGATGCTTGCGCGGCGCGAGAGGCGCCTCGCGCCCGTCGCCGCGTTCGCGAAGAAGTGGGTCTATTGTCGGCACTACGTCATGGGTGGAAGCCATTATGCGTACACGGAGGCGCTGAGTGACGCGGAAGGATGGCACAACTACGCCGCGATTGGTTCATCCCTCTGCATGGCGGAGTACGATCCCTCGGGGCTGTGGAAGGAGACGGTGCTTCTTGAGACGAAGGATGGGTGTTTCCGCGACGTGGACGTTTCGCCGGACGGCAAGCGCATTCTCTACTCCTTCAAGGCGAGCGAGAAGGGTGACGACTTCCATCTCTATGAAATGGAACTCGCCACGCGCCAGGTGCGCCAGCTTACGTTCGGCAAGGCCGTCGCCGACTACGAGGGCTGCTATCTCCCCGACGGACGCATCGTCTTCAACTCGACGCGCTGCATCCAAGTGGTGGACTGCGTGATGCGCAACGAGGTGAGCAACCTCTACCGCTGCGAGGCGGACGGCTCCAACATCACGCGCATCACGTTCGACCAGGTCCACGACAACTATCCCACGCTCGCGTGGGACGGACGGGTGCTCTACACCCGCTGGGACTACAACGACCGGTCCCAGATGTTCCCGCAGCCGCTTTTCTCAATGAACGCCGACGGCACGAACCAACGGGCGCTCTACGGCGGCAACTCGTGGTTCCCGACGTCGCTTGTCCACGCGCGCGCCGTGCCGGGGAGTCCGCTTTTCTTCGGCGTCTGCACCGGACACCACACGGCCCAGCCGGGCGAGCTGATGCGGTTTGATCCGCGCGAGGGCCGCGAGGAGGCGGACGGTGCGTGGCAGCTCGCGCCCCTCCGCCGCGCGAAGGCGCGGAAGGGCGTGGACATTGACGGCCAGAACGGGAGCATCGCCGCATATCCGTATCCCGTCACAGAGCGCGACGTGGTGCTGTCGTATCTGCCGCAGGGATGGCGGCGCGACAAGAAGGGGCGGCCGATCTCCCGCGACCAGAAGGCGCCGCTTGCGCTGTATTGGACGGACGTTGACGGCGCACGCGAACTTCTCGTCGCGCAGGACGGCAAGCCGCCGTGCGGACGGCCCGTGCCCGTGCGCGCGCGGACGCTTCCGAAGGTCGCGTCCGTCCGGCCGGACGAGACGCTGAAGACCGGGATGGTGGCGGTGCAGGATGTCTATGTCGGCGAGGCGATGAAGGGCGTCAAGCGGGGAACCGTCAAGTCGATGCGCGTGGTGTCGCTCGACTTCCGACAGGCGGGAATCGGGTACAACAGCAACGGCGGTCCCGGCGGCGGGGGCATTTCGTCCACCCCGCCCGCGCTCGGCAACTGCACGTGGGACGTCAAGCGCGTGCTGGGCGAAGTGCCCGTGGCGAAGGACGGCTCTGTCGCGTTCAAGGCGCCTGTGCGCACGCCGATCTACTTCCAACTGCTCGACGAGAACGGACGCATGGTGCAGACGATGCGGAGCTGGACCGTCCTGCAGCCCGGCGAGACGGCGAGCTGCGTGGGATGCCATGAGTCGGCGAACACCGCGCCGGACTTCAAGGCCGCGAAGGCCGCCGCGCTGGACGCGGTCGCGGAGGTGAAGCTCCCGACGCGCGGGTTCAGCTTCGCGAAGGACGTCCAGCCGATCCTCGAACGCCGGTGCGTCCGCTGCCACAGTCCGCACAGCAACGCGGGGATCCCCGACCTCACGGGCAAGCCGGTGCGCGACCAGCTCTCGTGCCGCGACTGGTCGCGCGCGTACCTGTCGCTCACGCAGGCGCGGCGCGTTTCGCCGCCATTCAACCATCTCGCCATACCGCATCAGCTGGAACCCAAATACCTTAACGGCAACATGAAAGACAGGAACGGACGCTGGGTGGCCAATCCCTACGCGAAGAACGGGTACGTGAACTGGGTCAGTTCGGCGTCCGAGCCGACGCTGATCCCGCCGCTCACGTACGGCTCGCGCACGAGCCGCCTCTTCACGGAACGTCTCGACAAGGGCCACGCCAAGGGAATCACCGACGCTGAGAAGCGCGTGCTTGCGTGCTGGGTCGATCTCTGTGTCCCGTTCTGCGGCGACTACGAGGAGGGGGCCGCGTGGAACGAACAGGAACGCGCCTTCTGGGACTACTACACGAAAAAGCGTGCTGAATTCGCAACGGCTGCGGAACGGTGAGGGGGAATAAGAATGAAACTGGTTGAATTCGTTCCGCCGACGCCGCATCCGCTGTGGGAGCTATGTCCCCAGATGGGGATTACGGATGTTATCGTGAAGGTTAATCCCGAACTGACGGGGTTGTCCGATCCGTGGAGATACGAAACGCTCGCGTCTATCGTCTCGCGCCTCAAGTCCGCCGGGCTTAAAGTGGTGGGGCTTGAAGGCGATCCGTTTGACATGACGCCGATTAAGGAGTTTGGGGAACGGGGAATTGGGAATGGGGAATTGGAAATTGGAAATGGGGAACGGGAAGAGGCGCTTGCGCACTACCGCGAGTTATTGGAGTCGATGGGACGGTTGGGGATAAAGCTGCTATGCTACAATTTCATGGTTGGAAAGGGCTGGTCGCGTACCGGTGTGCGCGAAGGCCGCGGCGGGGCGAAAGCGACCTTCTTCTCGCTGAGGGAAACCGAAAAGAAAAGGACTTCCGACTTCGGACATCAGACATCCAGCACTGAAGTCAGAAGTCTGAAGTCCGAAGACCTCATCCTCAACCACGAACAGGTGTGGGCGAACTACGAATACTTCATAAAGGCCGTGATGCCGACGGCGGAGAAGTGGGGCATACGCATGGGGCTCCATCCCGACGACCCTTGCCTCCCGTCCCTTGGCGGCTACGCGCGCATATTCGGATCCATCGAGTCATACGACCGCGCATACTCTATTTACCCCTCGCCGTCCAACGCCGTCACCTTCTGCCAGGCGAACTTCAAGTTGATGGGTGTCGACCTCGCCGAGACGGCGCGGTATTTTGGTAAGCGCATCGCCTTCATCCACATACGTGACGTGGAGGGCGACAAGACCGACTTCACGGAGCTTTTCCACGACCAGGGCGACGTTGACCAGTTCGCACTCATGCGCGTTTACCGCGAACTGGGGCTTGACGTTCCTGTGCGCGGTGACCACGTGCCCGAGATGGCATACGACCGCGTGCTTACGCCCGAAGGTACTCCCGGTTACTTCACCCTTGGCCGCCTCTTCGCGAATGGATACATAAAGGCATTGTTGCAGGGAACGTGTCCGTCTGCAAGTGGTCGGCATGGAGATCGTGCGTCGCAGGAAGTGATCAACAAACCGTAAATGACATGGAGGTGTAAATGAAGAATTTACTTGTTGTTTTTTCGGCTATTTTCATCTTGGCGGCGGCTGGTGTCGAAAAGGTGCCGGATGCCCTGAAGGTGGTGTTCTACTGCGACAGGGGCGTGGGCGTTGACCTCGTGGGACGGCTCATGGACGACTGCCCAGAGTTCATCGTCACGTTTGCGAACGGCAAGGAAATCGGCGAAGGCGCGCTCAACGGCGCGGATATGGTTGTTCACTCCGGCGGCAGCGGAGAGTCGCAGTTCTTCGGGCTTGGCGAGAAGGGCGTTGCTGCGGAGAGGGAGTTCGTTAAAAAAGGCGGGTTGTACCACGGCACATGCGCCGGCGCGTTCCTCGTGCTGGAGGAGACGCGCCGCAAACGCAACCAGATGGTTCCTTTCAAGCCCGACGATCCGGAGCACTACAGGGGCGGCGCAACGGTCGAGCTCGAATTCACGGAGGCGGGACTCGCCGCAATGGGACAGAAGGGACCGCGCATGGTCCGCTACCACGGCGGCCCCGCGATGATTCCGGGGAAACCGGTAGAAGGCGCGGACATGAAGGTGTTCGCGTACTATGGCAAGAAGATGGAGAAAATCGAAAAGCCGGAGGCGGACGTCCGTGGTATGACGGGCAAGGCGGCCATCATCGCGGGGACGTTCGGGAAGGGCAAGATATTCATCTGCGGTCCTCATCCCGAAAGCGGCAGAAGCACGCAGGACATCTTCTACAAGGGACTTGAATGGCTCACCGGACGCAAACTGCATCCCTCGCCCAAGAAGCGCATCGCCGGCGCACCCAACGTCTATGCGCCGATGGGATACAACACGCCGGAGGGCGCCCGAATGTTGCAGACGCTCTGGCACAGCGCAGACTGCAACCGCGTACTTTCTCCCGCGAAGGGAGATGTTGCATTGCTGATCGGCCCAAAGAAGAAGACGTTCAAGGAACTCAAGGATTTCAAGGGTCCGGTAATCGTCCTTTCAAACCACGCCGATACCACTGCCGGAATCAAGGCATCCGGGCGGAAGGATTTGATCGTGGTATCGTCCGCCGCCGAAGCCACGGCAAAGCTGAAAGAATCCCTCGCGAAGCTAAAAAACTGCAAAAAGAACGACGACAAGACGGGTGGAAAGTAGCCGGAAGATTTGCTATAATCACGCAAAGGCAAGCAACTTCAGCCAAAAACCGCTGCGACTTTTAAGTTAAAACCTCAGTGAGGGGAGGTTGAGCTCTCAATGAGACTCAAAAATCCCCTCGGTGAGGGGAGATCGAAACCGGAGTAAGTCTCAAAAATCCCCCCAGCGTAGGGGGATTGAAACCGCCGTGGGTCTCAAAAATCCCCCCGTCCTAGGGAGAAGCGATTCCCCTCCTGGTGGGAAGCGAAGTCCGTCTTGAGCCCCCTGAATCTTCAACTTCCTTGCTCAAAGCACTCATACAAGCGTCTTCATCGCAGAAAGAAATTTGAATTTGCCGTTAATTGGTGTAAATGCTCAATGAATTAGCGATAATGGTGTTTAAAGGGTGAATTTGCTTGTGCAATCTGTCACAATGCTGTCACAAAAAGTGTGACAACGATGCGACAAAAATCACATGGTCGTTTTGTGTGTATATCTAAATATGCCACGTCTGATGCTGCTTTTACTTGGATATGGAGTATATATCGGAAATTTGAAAGACTTCCTGCGATGGATGGCCGTCTGCCGTAATCTTGACGTCTCACCAGAGGGCTGTTCAATGTGGCCATAGTAGTTGACGTTGGTGGAGCGGATGGAATCGATCCGCGCCGTAATATCGCGGACACACCTCATTCCAAGTATATACCAATTGTACGCAGGACAGAGATAAAAGGTGGGGCGAGGCGTCCCGCCGAGCCGTAGTGGGCTGGGATAGCTATACCGATGGCCGCGTCTCCATTAGATGGAGGTTTACAGGTCGGTTGTAGGGGCGTAAGCGGTTGTCTTCAACGGACGAAAACGCCATTTTCCAGAAACCTATATATAAGGGCGCGCGCGCTAAGGTGATTACGTCCCCCATACTCCCAAGCACATTGATATGTCCGTTTAATCCCATGCGCCTTGGGGTATAACGCAAAAGTTTAGGTCACTACTATGAGTGTGTCATTTTGACACAGTTGGCACACTCCAATGCTGCGCACCGTCGAAGGTTTTGGTGCGCACCATTTGATGCTTTGGTGCGCACCATTTCATGCTTTGGTGCGCACCATTTCATGCTCCGCTGCGCACCAAAGCCAATTCCGCTGTAAACCGGCCTTTTCCCATGAGGTGAGTGTGTCAAAATGACACACTCATGACACACTCAATTGAAAGTCCAAACGTGCGCGTTGCTTTCGCTATTGGGAGTTTCAGGGTTTCAGAGTTTTGGAGAATGAGTAAAATATTCACATAAGTCGTTGCTCAAAAATAAGTTGAACACTAGAGCCCGTTCAAAATCTTTCTTACTTTCTCTGCGTTCTCAGCCTCTATGCGCCTCTGCGTGAACCTTTCTATTGAGGATTGTGGTTTAGTGTCCAATTTATTTTTGAACATCGACTAAGGCCCATCCACAATCACTGCGCAGAAGCCGCTGACAACATGGGTACGAACTTTCTAGCCTGTGGCCAAAGGTTGCGATCATGGATGTTGTTTTTTTGCACAATGCGGAGGGAAATATGGTATAATGACGCCTCGTCAGCCGCCTAATTGGAAATGTCGGCTGAAGGAGGCAAGAAGGTAGAAAACGATATGAGGCTATACCATGGCTCTAAATCTGGCTTGACGGGGACAATCGCCCCCGTCAGCCGTGATTTTTGCGACTTCGGACGTGGCTTTTACATGGGCACGGAGAAGACGCAGCCGCTTACGCTCATCTGCCATGGCGGGTCGCCTAAGTTCTACGAGATCGACTATGATCTTGAAGGGTTGCGTGTATATCGTTTTGAGGCAAACTTGGACTGGGCCATGTTCGTGGCGTGGAACAGACAGGCGATTCCTGAACGGTTGAAGCCGTATTACGACGAAAAGTTCCTGCCAATCGCGCAATCAAACGACGTGATTGTCGGCAAGATCGCCAATGACCGCATGGTCGTGGTGCTGGACTGGTTCTTTCAGGGATTCATTTCGGACATCGGACTTCTGGAGTCGCTTCAGGCGCTCAACCTCGGAGACCAGTACTGCGCAAAGACGGCGGAGGCGTGTACGCGCGTCAGAATCGTGAACGAAAAGTCGCTTTCGCCCAATGAATGCGAAATGCTGTGCGTCACATCCGAGAACCAGCGCAAACTCGCCGTAAGGATGGTGGATCGCATCAGGCTTCTCCATCGCCGCGATGGAATGAGCTTTCAGGAAATCATCGAGCGGGACACGGGGAGGAAATGGGATGAACCTTGACGTGTTCCAGATGCAGCAGTGCGAGAACCAGGGACGGCTTTTCGAGAGCCTTGACCGACGTCCCATCGACGCGAAGGCGTTTATCAGGGCGTTCATGAACTCACGTGCGGCGGCGGGGCTGGACTCGACCTTCGATCATTTCCAGTGGGCAGGCATCGAATACATCTACGAGGATGTCGTGGAGGAGTTCAACCTCCATCCCGATCCGAACCCGCCGCGCTACAACACCGAGGCGCTGTGGTACGGCGGCTACATCACGCGCTACTGGCACTACCTCACGGGCGAAACCATGAAGGAAATCTACGCCCAGTGCGACGAGAATCTTCTGCTCCAGTGCTACGGCTTCCATTCCGAAGCTAACGAAATGGCGATCGAGGACATCAAGGCAATAGCACGGCAGAGAGGAGCCCAATGATGAAAAAGGCAATCATGGCAATTGCCGCGATGGGAGACGCTTGCCTCAAACGCAAGGAGGGGAGGTTGTTGAAATGATCCTCTACCATGGTAGCAATATGGAGGTGAGTGCTCCGAAGATATTGATCCCAAGCCATGCGCTTGATTTCGGGCCTGGCTTCTACACGACGCTCAACCGCGACCAGGCGGTAGATTTCGCCAGCAAGGTCGTTTTGCGCAGAGGCGGCGTCCCTATCGTGAACGAATATGAAATCAACGAGAAGATGGCTTTTGAACTCTGCGACGTTTTGAAGTTCGACCAGCCGAACGAGGTTTGGCTTGATTTCGTTTGCACATGCCGCGATGGTTGCAATGCGGCAGAGGGACGCGATCTCATTTTCGGGCCTGTGGCGAATGACGATGTTTACAGAACGCTGGCGCTCTATCGGGAAGGTGAAATTACGAAGGACGAGACGCTCGCCCGGTTGAAGATCAAGCAATTGTACAACCAGCTTGTTTTCGCGACGGCAAAGGCACTGGCATTCATCCGGTTCAGAAAGTCGGAGGTGATTGCATGACCGAAAACCAGTACATCGCGTTTCTCAGTATCTTGATCCTGCCGCCGCTCGTGGCGGAAATCGGGAAGCGTTTGAACATCTCCGAGGAAGAGGCCACAGATCGGTTGTACCATTCGGAACTCTACGAGAAGTTGTCCGACGAGAAACTGAAACTCTGGCACTACAGTCCGGTCATGCTTGGCGAGATGTTTCTGGAATCCGAGAGAACCGGAGTTATACCCTATCCGGAGGAGGCGTGAGAATGAGCGAAGCCGGCAAGTTCCTCATCTACTGCATCGAGATGTATCGCCGCGCGAAGCACATCTCAGGGCGTGACGCATACGAGCTGTTCCGCTCGACCAACGCCGACGACTACGTGCGCCGCTCATACGGCGCGTTGCACACGACGGGCGAGCAGTACATCCTCGCGGACATCGACGGATACATTTCAAGCAGAGGAAAGGAAATTTAGTAGCGTGCGGTAAACTACAATTGCGACTCGGGGGCAATCATGGAATATTCTTCATACTTGTGCTACATGGGTCGAAAATGGTATAATTGAAGCCGTCTGAGGAAAGTGCTGAATGAGCGAAGAGGAAAAGAACAATCTCTTCTATGTCTGCTCCCTGATCGAGTACGTGGGGCGCAGGACGAAGAACCGTCGCGGCGACGTGGTCGCCGCGATGGAAGACGCTTGCCTCAAACACAAGGCGGAGGTACTGCCGTGAGCACTACTTCCATAACGAACAAGCGCGAATTGGAATTCGCCGTGTTCTGCATCGAAAACATCGCTGCGGCTTTTGGAAAGCCGTCTGGCGATGTCTATCGGGCGTTGTCCGGCGAGAATGGCATCCTGCATCAATACATCGTGCCGAGTTATGATGTTCTTCACACGCAAGGGAAGGACTACATCGTCAACGACATCCGCGAGGTCATGGCGGAGAGAGGAGTCGTCTTATGATTCTCTACCATGGCGGGGCCGTTGTGATTGCAGCGCCCGATCTCCTACACTCTCGTAGGGCTGTTGACTTTGGCCCAGGATTCTACGTGACGCCCATCTATGATCAAGCAAGAAGGTGGAGCGAAAAACGGAAAAGGCGCTTGGGCGTTGCCGTCGTATCGAAGTATGAGTTTGATGAAGCCGCTGCCGCAAACCTTAAGATTTTGCGGTTCGATTCATATTCCGAGGCATGGCTTGATTTCATCGTAAAATGCCGTGCGATCAAAGACGATTCCGATTGGGATGTCGTATCCGGAGGCGTTGCCAATGACAAGGTGTTTGACACGCTTGAAGCATTCTTTGATGGCTTTGCAACGAAAGCTCAGACCATTGACAGGTTGCGGATGGAATCGCCAAACATGCAGTACTGCTTTCGGACGCAGGCTGCTTTGGGCACACTGCATTTCACGGGGAGCGAGCAGATATGACGGCGAACAAGAACCTGCTTCGGATGAAATTCGCCCGTGTGATCGAGGCGTATGCCGCCCGCACTGGCTGTTCGCTTGACGAGGCGCTGGATTGCTTCTATCGCTCGCAGACCTACGAGTTGATGCGTGATGGCATATCAGACATGCATTGCATGAGCGACGAGTATCTCGTAGATGAATTGATTGATGAAAAAAACTTGAAAGGAACGGGAAAATGAAAAAGACAATCATGGCAATAGCCGCGCTGGCGGCAACAATGGCGGCGCTCACCGCGCGCGCCGACACCTGGACCGATCCCGCAACGGGCATCACGTGGACATACACGGTCAGTAGTGGCAATGCGTCGTTGGGACGTGGGTGGGATTCTCCCGCCGTACCAACCACAACAACAGGCGCATTGACCATCCCATCCACAATCAACGGTCATTTCGTGACGAGCATAGGGGAACGTGCGTTCTCTAGTTGTAGTGGTCTTACGAGCGTGACGATACCGAACAGCGTGACGAGCATCGGGCCTTCTGCGTTCCGCAATTGCAGCGGTCTTACGAACATGACGATACCTGACTCGGTGACGAGCATCGGGGATGGAGCGTTCGATTGTAGTGGATTGACGAATGTTACGATACCTGACGGCGTGACGAGCATTGGTAATGAAACGTTCTTCTATTGCAGCGGTCTTACAAGCGTGACGATACCGGACAGCGTGACGAGCATCGGGTATCGGGCATTTTCCTACTGTAGCGGGCTTGTGTCTTTTACTGTCGGCGATGGCAATGTAAACTACAAGTCGGTAAACGGCTTGTTGTTGTCTAAGGATGACAAGACGCTTATTGCAGGCGTAAATGGCGACGTGATGATACCGGATGGCGTGACGAGTATAGATGATGCGGCGTTTAGCGATCGTAGCGGTCTTACGAGCGTGACGATACCGAACAGTGTGACAAACATCGGGTATTCTGCGTTCTCCAGCTGCAGCGGTCTTACGAGCGTGACGATACCTGACGGCGTGACGAGCATCGGTAATGAAGCGTTCAGGGGTTGCAGTGGGCTTAAGAGTGTGAAGATCGGCAACGGCGTTATGAGCATCGGGATTAATGCGTTCTACAATTGCAGCGGACTTACGAGCGTGACATTCCTTGGACATCCTCCGCAGGGAGTATCAGATTCCTGCCTGGGCACTTATGCCCGTAGTTTCAAGTGTCCGAGACAATTAGGCTCTGAATATATCAGTTTATTAGGCAGGTCAAAGTTTTCGGGATTTGTTGAGGACCTGCCATTGACGGTTGTGCAGATCATATCTTCTGGCATTCGCGAAAACGATCCGACGGTGATGGATGTGGTATATAAGGTTACGAGCGCAAAACCGACGGTCAAAGTGCGGGCGTTGGCGTTTGAGGATGGCGAGCGGAGTTTTGCCAAGGTAGTACGTCCGGAAGCATTCGTGAACGACTCCGATGGTAATTCTACGGCGCAGAACATCGGTGATGCGGTTGAGGCCAATGTGCCGCATAAACTTTCATGGAAGGTGTCGAGCGACTGGGCTACGAGACTTGCAAAGGTGAAGTTCGAGGTGCTGGCGTGTGAGGGCGAACCATTGCGTTTGGAGTTGCGCACGATTCCCGCATCAGACCAATACGGCAAGATGAAGATTTCTTGGAATGTTATTTCAGACGCCCAATTTTTGGATGCAATGTTTTGGCTGTATGCTGATAAGGATAGTGGATTTAAAGTGGAAAATGGAATCATAAAGCGTACATCGGATAATTTCTTGATGTCTTATGATGGGTGTGCTATCTCGACATTTTCTCGTAATTCTAGGCAGTATGTCAATGGCGTGCGGAATTACTATGATTTTGCATCCGTTCCAGAGTATGTTTTTGCGAAGATGGGGTATTCTTTGCTTTCGGGCGATACGCTGACCTACGCCAATCAAGAGACCCGCCTTGGCTTGTCGCCGAGCGGCGCACGCCAATACGCCTATAAGATGGTGGAGGAGTAAGGGACTAAAGCGACTAAAGGGACCAAAGAGACAAAAGGGACGAAAGTGACGAAAGAGACGATAGTGATTGGAGGCGCGGAGGCTAAAGTGACTGGCAGTCGCTTTGGTCGCTTAAGTCGCTTTTGTCTCTTGGAGGGTGATGCCTATGGCTGAGATACCGAAAATCGTGCTGCCTCACGGCGGCTACCGCAATCTCGTGGCCTACAAAAAGAGCGAAATCGTGTATCAGGGCACGGCGCTCTTCTGTCGCCGCTTTCTGCCGCCGAAGGGCGACCGCACCGTTGACCAGATGACTCAAGCCGCCCGCAGCTGCAAGCAGAACATCGCCGAAGGCTCCGCCGCAAGCGGCACGTCAAAGGAAACCGAGCTGAAGCTCACCAATGTCGCGCGGGCGACGCTCGACGAACTGCTGGAAGATTACCTTGATTGGCTCAAGTCACACGGCGAAAGCGAATGGACCGCCCGCGACGAGCGCAAAATCAAGGCCCGCGACCTCGGCAAGGAGCACGACGACTGGGAGTTCTGGCAGCCGCTTCTTGAATCGCGCCCGGCGGAGGTTGTCGCCAACCTGATGATCGTGATCATCTACCAGACGCGCTACCTCCTTGATCGCATGATCGCCTTTCAGGAAGCGGATTTCACGAAACACGGCGGCGTGCGCGAGCGGATGCACGCCGCCCGCACGGCAGCTCGCGGCGATGAATGGGATAAGGCGATCTACTCGCGGCTCGACGGCGCCGCGAACGCCGCAGAACTCGCCGAAAGGCTGGCCGAGATCAAGCGCCAGGCCGAAAAGGCCGCCTGGGGCATAAGGAAGCGGAGGGGTTGGCAATGAGAATTAGAAGGGCGGAAGAAGTGACGGAAGCGACTAAAGGGACCAAAGCGACGGAAGCGACCAAAGCGACTGCTAGGGGCTTTCGTAGGAGTCGCTTGGGTCTTTTAAGTCTCTGTGGTCTCTTGATTCCCATGGGGCTTTTCGCCGATATCATGCATGTTTACGAGCGGTCGCTGGCTGGTGGCGTAGCCAGCCAGATGAGCGACCGCACGCTCGAAACCGGCGGTACCTACTCCACGGCAAGCGCACCAGCGAAGAGCGGCTACATCTTCACCCACTGGTCGATTTCGGCTGCACAGTCAATCGATAACCGCGACCGCTTGGGCCGGGCGAAAGAAGTTGCATCATTCACGCTCTACGAGGAAACCACGCTCACGGCCAACTATCTGGCAGAAGGTGAGGATTCCGACAACGACGGCATCGCCGACGGCTGGGAAATCTACTGGTATGGCGACCTTTCAAAGAACGCTTCGAGCGATACCGATAGCGACGGCTTCACCTTCGCCGAGGAACTGGCGGCGGGCACCGACCCGCTGATGCCCGACGAATCGCTTCCCGGCGGCATTGTATGGCAGGATGGCGCGCTTGTGCAGTACAATCCCGACAACCTTCAGGCGTATGTTGTACGTTCGGAGCCGGAGGGCGCGCTTTTTGCGACGGTAAGCGACTATCTAAAGCCGGGGCAGGCGATACCAATTCCTTCAGTGAGCGGCAACTTTGCCTACTGGACGATTGACGGCGTGCGTCAGGCCGATAGGCATGGAAGGGCGCTTGATACGCTTTCGGTGACGATGCCGAACACGGCAATCGAGATTGTTGCCGTTTCCGAGAGCGACGCGGCGAAGCGCAATTCGCTCTACTGGTACGGCACCGCTTCCGTTGCGCAGGACAGCGACACCGACAACGACGGCTTCACATTCGCCGAGGAGTTGGCGGCGGGCACCGATCCGCTCATGCCCGACGAATCGCTTCCCGGCGGTATCGTTTGGCAGGATGGCGCGCTCGTGCAGTACAACCCCGACAACCTCTATCCGTATGTTGTGCGCTCTGAGCCGGAAGGTGCGCTCTTCGCGACGATAAGTGACTACCAGAAACTTGGCACGGCGATTCCGATTCCTTCAGTGAGCGGCAACTTTGCCTACTGGACGATTGACGGCGTGCGGCAGGCCGATAGGCACGGAAGGGCGCTTGATACGCTTTCGGTGACGATGCCGAACACGGCAATCGAGATCGTTGCCGTCTCCGAGAACGATGCGGCGAAGCGCAATTCGCTCTACTGGTACGGCACCGCTTCCGTTGCGCAGGACAGCGACACAGACAACGACGGCTTTACCTTCGCCGAGGAACTCGCGGCGGGCACCGATCCGCTGATGCCCGACGAATCGCTTCCCGGAGGCATCGTCTGGCAGGATGGCGCGCTTTTGGAAATGAACCTCCAGCCCTACGAGCAGGTGTTGGGCGCGGTCGTTGGCGGGGCGTATTCGCAGGTATTCACCTCGCCTGTGGCGGGCAACGCCGCGACGAGCGCAACCTTCGGCAACGGTGGTGCGGTGTGGCCGGTGGTTGCCGATGTGAATGATGATGGGTTGTGGGATTTGGTGGTGTGCTGGGAAGGTGGTGGAGAGAAAGGGACACAAGGGACTCAAGAGACGCAAGGGACTGCACCGCTTACACAATCGCTGACCATTTTCATCAATGTGGGCACCAAGGGGAACCCGGAGTTTGTAGTGGATGCGAGCGGCGCGCTCGGCGAGCGCGCCCTACCGTGGATTGGCATGAACTCGCCCGAGAAGCTTGCAGGGCTTTCGCTTGATGTGCCTGCGCCGAGCGATGCGCTGAGCGCCACCACCAACGGCACCGCGCTTCTGGTGAGCGATAGCGAGGGCCGCATTTGGTACTACCAGCAACCAACTACCAACTACCAATCACCAACTACCAACTACCAACTCCAGCACAAGGTGTGGGGGGGCTCTCACGCGGGCTTTGCGCAGGGGCTACGGCTCGCGGCGGTTGACTGGGATGACGATGGCGATCTCGATTGCCTTGCGGGTACCGCCGACGGCAAGCTGATGCTGCTCAGAGATCCGAAGGTCGGGCGGCCCACTAATCTGAATGCGCTCGCGGGCGTGGATAACGTGCTGCTCACGTGGGATCCGAATCAGCAAAGCCGCATTAGGGGGTATCGCTTGTATCGGGCAGAAGGGACGCAAGCGACGGAAGCGACAGAAGGGACATTTGCAAGAATCGCGCAGCCGCAGTTGCCCACCTACCGCGATTTCCCAGGCAATGGCGATGAGTTTGCCTACAAGGTTTCGAGCGTGAGCCGGTTCTACACCGCCGGCAACTCGACGCCCACGGAAACCGAATCGCTCGCGACGGAGGCGGTGACGGCTCGGCTGGGCAGCGTGCGCTTCTTCTGGAACGACGCGGCTACGAAGGTGGGCGAGCAGTTCGAGGTGATGCTCTCGATTGAGAACTCGATGAACTACTCCGTGACTGGCCAGACCGAGGTGGTTGTTTACGATCCAGAGTATTTGACGCCTGTGAGGGTAGTGAAAACGGGGCTCACCGAAGAATGCACGATAGAAGAAAGCCATCATGAGCAGGCGGGCGCAAGCCCCGCCGGCGAGTGGCGGATCACTGTGGGGGGCGGTCACTCGGGACGCGTGACCCTACCGGCGGGCGGCGGGAAGTTCCTTTCGCTCGTGTTTGAGGCGAAGAAGGAGGGCGTGACGACGGTCGGCGGTCGCGGGGCGACCGCCCTACCGGCGGGTGACGGGGCGTATGCCACGGTGAGCATCGCGGCGCGCTCGGTGATCGCGCCCTACCAGCTCGGCGATCTGGATGGCGATGGTGATGTGGACAAGGACGACCTCAAACTTTTGGCGCGCCTGAAGAACGGCAACGGACAACATCCGACCGCTGATCAAATTAAGGCAGGCGATTTTAACGGAAACGGGAAACTCGACAACGCCGATTACCAGGCGTTGAGGGCGTTGTTGAAGGGGAAAGGGGAATGATATGGTGAAAGAGATAGAGATGCGGAATACAACAAGCGTACAACAGCAAGTTGGCGGCGGTCGCGGGGCGACCGCCCTGCCGTGGTGGCGAATTGCGGCGCGCTCGGTGATCGCGCCCTACCGGTGGTGGGTGGCGTTTCTGGCGATGGTTGTTGCGCCGGTGGCGCTGGCCTATCAGGTTTCGGTGGGCACGTATGTGGCGAATGCGGGGCGGCAAATCACCGTACCGGTGGCGCTCGATTCGGCGGCGGGGCTTTCCTACGCGAGTGCCACGATCACCTACGATCCGCAGGTGCTGGTGGTCACGAAGGCAGAGGCGGGGTCGCTCAAATCGTTGATGGCCGAGGATTTCGTGGCGGTCGATACCAACGGCACGCTGACGGTCTCGATTTTCGGTTCGGCGGACGCGAACGTCGCAAGCGGCTCCGGTTCGATTGCCAACGTCACGTTCGCGGTGCGCGAGGGGACGGCGGGGCTTTACTCCGACTTGGCCGTGAGCAGCGTCGAACTCGGCGAAAAATCGGGAGTGAAGGATGTCACGGCGGGGAATCCGGTTCAGACCGTGAGCGGCATGGTGCGCGTGATGGGCGAGACCGCCGAGGTGATGCGTCTGGAGAACGCGGAAATCGTCGTTGCCGATACGGTGTTGGGTGCGCTGTCGCTCAGCGCGGGGGATGCGATTCAGGCGAGCGATGCGCAAACGGCGATTCGGGTGTCCGGCGCGGTGTCGGCATCGGGCGCAATCGCCGTCAAGGCGCCGGCTAACGGATGGGCGAGCGGAACCTACGCGCTCCTCTCCACGACCACGGCGGGGCTGGCGTTCAATCTGGAAGGGGTGGACGGTGCGACGTTCTCTACCGAGACGGCGAATGGCGTGACGACGTACTACGCGGCGGTTTCCATTGCCGGCGAGATTCCCGTGACATGCGCGACGGACACGCTCGCCGCCGGGGCGAAGAACCAGATTCGGTCGCTTCTTGCTGGTCAGTTGTCCGGCGTGACGGAGATTGTCGTGTCGGGTCCGCAGGGAAATGTCGGCTTGATTGCTGATATGGGCATTGCGCCGTCCTGCACGCGCGACGGGACGAGGGTGCTGGCAAGCTATACGATGCCGGAGCTACGTATTACGCAGTTTGATCCCAAGACGGGGGCGGTGCGCTTTAAGGTGACGCCCGGCACTGGCAATCAGATCGTTTCTGAAATCGCAACGGGGTACATCCACGTATACGGCACGAGCAGCCTGAGCGAGAAGATGAAGTACATTTCGCAGGTTGGATTCGACCTCACGCCGTATCTCAAGGCTGAGACCAAGGGCGAGGGTACTCTTTACGTGACGCTGGGAACGCACACGTTCCTCAAGGTCAAGGTTGAAGACGTGCCGCGCACCGAGGGACAGGTCGAGTAATAGAAAGATAATTGCATGGCACTATCGCGGTTGGAGTTTCTGAAAGGGGTGGCGGCGACCGCGGGGGTGACGTCCTTCGGCATGAGGCGGATATTCGCCGCGCCGGAGGGGTGGAAACCGGACAAAACGCCGAATATCACCTTCGGCGTTGTGAGCGATACGCACCTGCGCACAGACCGCACGGGGCAGAAGATTGACATGGCGCACTGGCCGGACAAATACCTTGTTGCGGCCTTCAAGCATTTCCACGACATCAACGTCGACGCCGTGGTGCATTGCGGCGACATGGCCGACCGCGGGCAGGTCGTCGAGATGCAGGCGCACGCGGAGGCATGGCGCAAGGCGTTCCCCGACGACCGTGCGGCGGACGGGCGCAAGGTCGAGAAGCTGTTCGTGATGGGGAACCACGACGTAGATGGCTACGACTACGGGCATGGCTTCCGCGTTGACCAAATCTACCACGATCCCGAAGAGCTGAAGAAGCACATCCTGCAGTCGGATCTCGCCGGTTGGTGGGAGCGCATTTGGGGTGAGAAGTACGAACCGGTTTGGCACAAGGAGGTCAAGGGGTACCACTTTTTCGGACTCCACTGGGGTGTTGATGAAATGGATTTGGATCGCCTCATCGCGTCCAAGCGCGCGTCGTGTGCGTTGGACGTCGGCGACAAGCCGTTCTTTTTCATGTCGCACGCGATCACGCACGCAAATTTCAACAAGGCCGTCCGCGCCTACCGCAACGGGTTCGGCTTCTTCGGGCACTGGCACATGAGTGCCGCGAACTGGAAGGTGTTGCGTCTGCTGGACGGCGCGACGCCCAGCGTGCAGTGTCCCGCGATCTACCCGTTCTTTGATGACGGGAAGTGGCTAGGCGGCGGCGACCAGGGGATTTCCGTCGCGCCCATCGAGGACGAGCTACAGGCTGGAAGTTGGCGACAGGGGCTTGTGATCCGGGTGTACGACGACATGCTCGCCATCTCGCGCCACGAGTATAGCGAGGGTGGCAGCCTCGGCGCGGATTGGATTATGCCGTTGAAGAAGCAGAAACCTCATCCGCTTTCGCTGACTGCGATGGGAAAGAAGATAGGTTCTCCGCAGTTCAGGGCTGATGCGAAATTGCGCGTCGAGACGGTCGGACAGGCTTTCAAGCTCTCCATCCCCCCGGCGGATGGCAATCCTAATTCGCGTGTCTATGCGTTCGACGTGGTCGTTGTTGGCGATGACCAGAAGAAGAAACTCTTCAAGAGCGTTTACGCGGCGGGAGCGAACATGGGCGTGGGGCACGCTCCGAACGGTGGCGTGACGATTTTCAAAATTCCCGTTGCGGAACTTCCGAAGGGTGCGGAGTTGACGGTTGCCGTGCGTCCGATCACCTCGCTCGGCACACACGGAAGGGCGATTGTCCGCAAATCGCAATTGTGTTTGGTTTGACTGCAAAAGTAGTGAAGTAGTAATAGTCTTTACCATGCCGTCCGAATTATGGTATACTTATTGCTAAACATGCGGTAAAATAGATGGCAGAAGACGACGATCCAACAAAAAAGCACTCGATAGGTAGTGACATCACCGTGGAGCCCAAGCCGACATCCCATGGCGGCAGGCGCTTTGCGGCTGGCGACCTTATCCTAGGACGGTACAAAGTGGAATCCGAACTGGGGCAGGGAGGCATGGGCGTAGTCTACAAGTGCCTTGACAAAGTCGGCGGCGTCAAGGTCGCTGTCAAGGGGTTGCCGCCCGACGTCGCACACAACGAAGGCGAGATGGAGGAAATCCGGGCGAACTTCCAGCTTGTCTGCGACCTGCGCCATGAGAACATTGCGGGCGTCCGAACCTTGGAGAAGGACGCCTCAGGCGACTACTATCTTGTGATGGACCTTGCCCACGGCGAAGACCTCGGATCGTGGATGCGCAAGAACAAGGATGCCGACCTTAAGGCGAGGCTGTCAATCATCCGGCAGATAGCCTCCGCGCTCGACTATGCGCACAGGCGCAAGGTGATGCACCGCGACATCAAGCCGGGCAACATCATGGTTTCGCCCTCTGGACGTGTGCTGCTTCTCGACTTCGGCCTTGCCGCGCAGATCAGCACGAGCCTGAGCCGCACGAGCCGCATGGTTGTTTCGCAGAGCGGTACGCCCGCATACAAGTCCCCCGAGCAGTGGCGCGGCAATCCGCAGGGCGCCGCTGCGGACCAATACGCACTTGCCGTGGTGGCCTATCGGCTTCTTTCCGGAAGGCTACCGTTTGACGGAGATAACGTCCTGATCCTGTGCCGGGCAGTGCTGGAGGAGCGCCCGCCCGCGATAAAGTACCTTCCCTCGCACATCAACAAGGCGCTCGCCAAGGCGCTCTCGAAAGACCCGCACGACCGCTTCCCGAACTGTACGGCGTTTGCCGACGCCCTGGAGGGCAAAAACGCGGCGGGTGGTTTCTGGAGAACGGCCCTTGTCGTCCTGTTGGCCGTAGGCGCCATATTTGCGGCTTGCGATATGTGGTTGCATTTCGTGAAGGAAGCACCGCCGCCTGTTGACAATGAATACGTGCAGATGACAAATGCCCTTACCGTTGCGGTTTACAGGCGTAACCATGCGTATGAGGCTGTAGGGCCGTACATGGAATCTCCAAGAGGATTTGTCGCTAAGCTGGATTCCATCAAGAAGATCTGGAACGGGCGAACAGACGCTGACGGGAAAATGTCGAAGCATAGGGTGAAGGACGTCCTGGCGGTTGTGTCAAATGAAGTGGCTGTATTGGAAGATGCAGTTGCGTGGATGTCCCAGAATAAAGGGAAGCGTGATGTTGCCGTCAAAAAGGAAGGTGAGCTTGGAAATTTTTACACGAAAGTGAAGGAAATGAATCCCGGTTTGTTCCGCCCCACGGAGTTGGAGGATTTTGATAAGCGGATTAAGGATGCATCGATATCGATAAACGATGGGGCTTTTGACAAGGCCGTAGAAACGATTGACGAGGCGAGGCAAATCTTAGACGACATTCTCAAAGCAGCAAAGACGAAGGCCGACGAGGCTTGTTCTGTCGCCCTAAAAGAGCGGGACAAGGCCAAAGCCGCAGGAGTCGAGATTCATAACGATGACTATACGGCAGCTTGTCGCAGGATGGAAGAAGCAGAGGATTTGTATAAGAGAGAGAATTATGAGCAAGCTGAGCTCAAGTTTGTCCAAGCGGCGAAGCAGTATTCTGCGATTTGTCCTCAGGGAAAGTATGGAGGCAATAAAATCACAGGAAAAAACAATGTAACCTCTGATGGAGACAAGTCTACCACCAGTGTCGGACAGAAGCCCACCTCCGACGGCAGGTCCTCTGCTAGGAACAAAGAGACATCCATTGGCAACGGCAAACCCACTCCCAGTGTTAAGGCGGCCACCGACGGTGATCAGACGGCCGCTGGCAGAGGCCAGTCAACCGTCGGTGGCCCGGCGCCGCAGCCCACCATTGAACAGAAAAAGGCGGATCAGGCTCGCTTGGAAGCTGTAGAAGCACAGAAGAAGGCCATAAACGCAGGAGTCAAAGATCAAGACGGAGACTACCGAGCTGCTTGCTCTAGGATGGAAGAAGCAGAAGACTTTTATAAGAAGGGAGATTATAAGCAAGCGGAGACTAAATTCTATATGGCTGTGGAACAGTTCTCAAAATCATATAGACAAGTACCTACCAAAGGTGCTACAGCAACTAACGACACTGCTGCTGCCGCTGACCAGACGTTGCATGTGATACCGCCACCGCAGCCGCCTATCAAACAGAAACCATCCATTCAGCCGCCTATCAAACAGGAACCATCCATTCAGCAGCCCGTCAAACAGAAACCATCCATTCAGCAGCCCACCATGCAGAAAACTGCCATCCAGCCGCCTGCCATGCAGAAAACTGCCATCCAGCCGCCTGCCATGCAACAGCCCACCATTGAACATAAAAAGGCGGATCAGGCTCGCCTGGAAGCTGTAGAAGCACAGAAAAAGGCCATAAGCGCTGGAGTCAAAGATCAAAATGATGACTACCAAGCTGCGTGTTACAGAATAGAAGAAGCAGAGGCTCTTTACAAGAAGGGAAAATTCAAGCAGGCTAGTTTTAAGTTCTACCAGGCGGTAAACCAGTTCTCGGCAACTTACGAATCTAAGGAGTGACGATTATGCAGATAAAAAATCCTTTGCGTGCAGGACTTGCACTGATTGCAATTGGGCTGGCAATGTCTGGTTGCTATACGATTCCTCCCCCTCAAACGCCAACGGTAAATTGGACGCATGAACTGGCCAAGCAGGTGCCAGTCTTGGGGAACTCCATTCTGGCAGCTCCGGTCGTCACGAACTCAAAGGAGCCGATTATGCTCAAGATCGGCGGCATGTTGGACAAGACGCGCTTCACGGTCGATACGGATCTTCTTATGAAGAAGATGCGAACACATCTCGTAAACAACGGTAGCGGGCGCATAGTCGTGTTTAACAGCGATGCGGATGTGGACGAATTCTGCAGAGAGCGGAAGCGGAAGAAAATGCACGAGGCATTTAAGGATCAATTGAGGTATTTGGCTGGAAAAATTGTCAAGTCCGCTATGTTCAAGGGACGCAATGTACAGATTGCCGTGATGCCGCCCGATGTGTCCGCGCATCTGAAAGGAATCAATGCGGATGGCTTCGTCGCGCTTCTGCGGGATGAGATTGTGGCGTTAAGCAGCGGGAACATCACGTTCCTGCCCAGCGACAAGGCGGGCGACGCAAACTATCTCCTACGTGGAAACTTCACGGCAGTCAGCATGACGGACGAGGTGGCTAACGGCGGAAAGGAGCCTAATGCGGACATGAATCTGCGAATCATGTTCGTGGAGCCTTCGACTGGTGAATCCTGCTTTGAGGTGAGTCTTGCTGCTAGGAAGAAACTTTTTGACCCTTCCCTTGACGCCACTCTTATCCTCTCGGGCGAATTGAATGTCATTACGAGGGAGACGCCGAGCATGACGGAAGATTACGTTAGGATGGGCTTTAACGTAGTTGACCCGGACACTTCCATACACAAGTGGGAGGGCGCATGCGAGATTTCTGCCACGAATCTTAAATCGATTCTTTATCAATGAGAACAATTTGGAATATTGTAGGCGAGTTGACCGTAGTCCGTATCGCAACTTGCCTGCTATTCGCGTTGGTGGTGGGGTGCATCACCAATTCAGAAGTGATTGTTTCCGATGTGGAAATGGGCGAGGAGGCCAACGAGGGGGAAATGTCCGTCGCAGACCTCCTTGTCAATGGCAAGTACGCCGAAGCGGAACAGCTGGCTAAAGTCTGCATCAAGGGAGGGAGACATCCTTTCCCCTACGCGAACGAAGTAGTGAAGACAGGCGGGGGTGCCGGACTGCAGAAGCAGTATCGAAATTTCGAGCCGGCCCCCGATTCCGACATTACGATGCATCGCCTCAACCTTGCTTCCGTCCTTCTCCTTGAGGGGAAAAAGGACGAGGCGCACCGTGAACTGCAATGCGCGCGTGAAGAATTGGAGCTGATGTTCGATCCTGATTCCCAAGCTTTGAAGTTGATGCATGGCGAGCGGGAGAAGTACTTCAAGGGAGATGGTTATGAGCGTGCTACCCTGTATGCGTTCCTTGCCTTGTCGTTCATGGAGAAGGGGGATTTCGTCAAGACGCTGAAATGCGTCCAGTGTGGCATACTGGCCGATTCTGATGCGGAGAAGTTGGACTACCGCGCCGATTACGCACTTTTGCCGTACATCGGATACATCGCAGCATGTAGGGCGGGGGACAACTGGCGGCAGGAGGCGCGGAAATACGATGCGCTTGTCAAGGAACTTACGGGTTCTGCACCTTCTGAGAGAGCATTTCCGAATGCAATCTTAGTTGCCTGGATTGGCCGTGGTGCCGACCGCACGTTGGGCGGGGAATTTGAAGAGAAGCGCTTTGTCAGGAAGGGTTCCTCCCGGGGAAGTCTTGATTCGATTGTAATCCGTGCAGACGGAAAGGAATATCTTTCGCTACCGGGGTTGGCCGACCTCAACTTTCAGGCCACGACGCGTGGAAGGCGCGTGATGGACAATGTGCTGGATAGCAAGGCGACGGCCAAACGCGGGTTGATTGCCTCTGCCAATGCCCTTTTGGCCGTTGGCGCTGGTTTCATCGAGGCGGGACTTGTCAGCGGCAGGGGCGAAGTTGCCATCGTTATGTGCTCAGTAGGCGGACTATTTGTGGGATTGGGATATCCTACGCACCTTTTCGGCATGGCCGTCAATTCGCGTGCTGACGATCGTTGCTGGCAGACTTTGCCAGGTCGGCTCGTCGTGGTGCCGCTTTCGGTTCCCCGTCAACGGGTAAGTCTTGAGGTTCTGGGCTATCGTCGGTTGGACAATGTGTCGCGCAAGGAGGTAGTAGTCGATTTCGGCAGTACGGCCAAGGACGGGATACCCGTCTGCCACATTTCGCTTCTTGCAGACCGGGGAGTGATCGAGTCGGCAGTAGAAGATGGCCTGACGAGAAAGGCGGAGCGTATTGCCGCTCGCACGAAAGACGGCAAATTCGACAAGATTGTGGAATTGACGACGGAGGACGACAAATGAGCCACATGTCGAAGGTCCTGTTTGCCGTTGCGTTGGCGGCTTGCGCCGCAGGATGTGCCAGCAAGAGCTACGTGAAAGGGAATGTCAGGGAAGGGATTCCCCAGTACCCGTCGGAACGGCAGGTGGCGGCCCCGAACGTGAATGCGGTCGTCTATCCAATTCCCGATGCTGGGGATTCGGAAAAGCGGAAGATGCTGGAGAGTGGGCGAAACATGCTTTTGGACGGCATGAAAGCTGCGGGATATGGGATTGTGTCGTGCAACTTTGCTGACGTGCGCTCTCGCAATGTGGGGGTCGTTGAGTTGGTGGATTGCCACAGCACGACGGAAAGGTCTTATGGCGACGTTGCCTCGCTTGTTACCGTTGTGGCGATATGTGTGCGCAAACCTGGCGTATTGGAAGATGGACGTATCACGTGTGGCAGGGTTCGTTCGTTCCAAGGCGTGTTCCGATACGAGTTGGGGAGAAAACCTCATGATTTTAGCCTTTCCGACGACGAACGGCTGGCGGGCATCAGAGGAGCCGTTGACAACATCATGAAGATCGCCCAGTTTAAGGAAGCCGTGGAGGAGTGCAATGGCGTAAAATGAATTTGCGTAGCCGTTCCGAGTGGGATGGTACGTTAAAACAAAACCAACAAAAAGGAAAATCAAATGAAGAAAGTATCGATGGCTCTTGCTATCCTGGCCTTGGCCGCAGGGTGCAAATCCGTGTACAAGAACGATGGTGGCGATGCCGACCTTCGTCCGACAATTGTCCGGGATGTTGCATACGAGAAATATGATGTAAAGGCAACTCCGGTTGAGTCGGTGGATAATCGGGTTGGAATCTTCCCTCTCTTCTTCGGTGGCATTACGGTTGGCGGAATCGCAGGACATTTTGCTGACAACGTCGATCAGGGATTTGCCGTTCAGAAGACAACGCGCATCGCCAAGAACGGTGCATACGCCGCCGCATGTGAAGCTGCGCACTGCGATTCGCTTGTCGGTACGCGATATGTCGTCGAGTACACGAATTATTGGTTCTGGGACGAGGCCACCGTCAAAATCACGGGCTATCCGGCCAAGCTGACGGGCGTTGAGTTCCGCAAGGCGAACTTTGACTGCACCTGCGGCAAGAAGTAGGGGAATGTGTGGCGGCAGTTTCGCCACATAATACGAAAGGGGTGTCGCGTTCGGTACGCGACACCTCTTTTGGTGAATTTATAATGCCATCTTTCACTAAAAAATGGTAAACTATGCCTCGTCCATGAGACGAATAGGCGATATATTGAAGATTCCAGGTCTCCCCTGGCTGCTGGCCGCAGGGGTGGCCTTGTGCGTCGCATACCTAGCCATCTGGCATGGTAGCCTGAACCAGGACGAAGGCTGGTACCTGTACTCCGCGCAGATGGTGCGCGCGGGGCGGTTGCCGTACCGCGACTTCTTCTTCACGCAGGGGCCTGCGCTGCCGTTCGTGTATTCTGTTCTGTCGGGCATCTGGGCCCCGGGTTCGTTGTTGTCTGGACTGTTGGGCGGGCGCGTGGTGACGTTTCTGCTCGGGCTCTTCGCGACGGCGTGCGCCGTTGGGCTCGTGCGCCGTCTCGTGCCGGAGGATAGGCGCGGCAAGGCGTCGCTCATCGTTTTCGCGCTTCTCGCCTGCAATGTATACCATGTCTATTTCACGACAATCCCGAAGACGTACGCGCTTGGCAGCCTGTTCGTACTGGCGGGTTTTCTCCTGATTTCCTATCGGTCGCCGTTCGCGGTGTTCGCGGGAGGGCTGTCGCTCGCGTTCGCCACAGGCACGCGCATATCCCTGCTCCTCATCCTGCCCGTGGTCGGGTTCACGCTGCTCTTGAAGTTCCGCGATTTCAGGTGGCGGTTCCTCTGGTTCGGACTCGGCGGCGTGCTTGGACTGTTCCTAACGTATGGTCTTTTCGCGCTCGATCCCGTCTCGCGCGCCTCTCTCCTCGCGGCGCAGAGCTACCACGCTGCGCGTGGGGGCTTTGATCCTTTCTTTGCCATTGGCAGCGTTTCGCGCCTCGCGCGCGGATACGCGGCGCTTGGCATGGTGCTGTTCGGCGTCTTGATGACGCGCCGTCCCGCGCCGACGGAACCTCGGCTGCCAGTAGAACAGTCGGCGATGCTGTGGATGATGGGGCTTTCGTTCGCCGCCGTGTTTCTGCTCCAGCTTTCCGCGCCGTTCCCCTACGACGACTATCAAGTGCCGCTCATGGGCCTTCTCACGGTGCTGATCGCGTCCTGGTACTGCCGACGCGGCGGCGCGGCGTGGTTCGCCGTCTTGGCGGCGTGTCTCGTCTCGTTCACCGCGCCGCAGCTGCAGGAGTGGACCACCTACGCACAGGACCGGTTCTGGAGCCAGAAGAAGGAGATGTCCGAACTCGCGAAGCTCCGCGAGATGGGCGGGATCGTCAACGCACTTGATCCGGATGGCACCGAGATTCTCACGCAGGACCTGTATCTTGCCGTTGAGACGGGCCGCACGGTGCCGCGTGGCCTGGAGATGGGGCCGTTCTCCTACTTCCCCGAAATCTCGACAGAGAAGGCTCGCGCAACGCACGTCCTCAACCGCCAGCTCATGGAGGAGCTTCTGGATTCGGCGCCATGCCGTCTTGCGGCGTGTTCCGGCTATATGTTCGCGATTTCCGCGCCGAAGTGCGCCGAAACCCCGTTCGAGGAGCAGAGAGACCTCCTAAGGACGTTGAAGCGGCGCTATGACTTGGTGATTTCCGAGGACAACTTCGGACAGAACGCGACCACGCTGATGTTCCTCATGCGTCGCGAAGCATCAGGGGAGAGGACTGGAGACTGACATGGCGGTTCAACATGGCATGCCCGGCGAATGGGCGAAGGTGAGGGGTACGGTGCGTTCCCTGTGGCCACTGGGGATATGCCTCGTGTGCTTTGGCGCGTTTGCGGCGGCTACGGTGCTCGGACAGCGCCTGGAGGTATTCGGCGCGCTGTTCGCGGTGTCTGCCATCGCGGTGGCGTTCTGGTGGAGGCGCGGCGTGCTGCGCGTGGAGTCCTTCTTCAAGGGCGCCCGCGGCGAGGAGGCGATGGCCGGGATGCTTGCGAGGCTGTCGGACGACTGGCACATCTACCATGATTTCGTGGCCGGCAAGTACCACGTCGACCATGTACTGGTCGGGCCTGCCGGCGTCTTCGCCGTCGAGACGAAGAACTGGCGCGACCAGGTTGTGCTGGAGTCGGGCGAGCTGATCGCTGGAGGACACGTGCCCGACCATCCGCCAATCGCGCAAGCCACGGCGGAGGCGAAGGCCGTTGGAGCAGTACTTGTCCGCGCGGGTTGGACGGGCGAGGTCTTTCCGGTGGTGTGTTTCGCCTCTGGTACGTTCAAGGACGGCTTCACGCAGTCTGGGAAGGTACTTGTGGCGAACGCCGAGGCGTTCTTGAAGTGGCTGGTCGCACAGCCGTCAATGCACGCGCCAGGGGAGTGCGCACGCGTCGTCCAGCTGTTGGAGACGCGCGATTCGTGAAAAAATGAGGAAGAAGGTCTTATGAAGGCAAAAAAAATGAGATTCCTGTTTGCAGCCGTGTCGCTCTGCGGCGCGGCATGCGCGGAGACCGCGCCAACGCTCGACACCGTCGACGTCAAGCCGCTGCCCCACTACGGACGCATCGCGCGCAAGGTCATCGGCATCCTCAACCGGAAGCACATCCTCTCGCATCAGTTCGATGACGAGATGTCCCGCAAGGCGTGGTCGAACCTCGTCACGCAGTGCGACTACAGCCACAGCGTGTTCCTGCAGTCCGACCTCGACGCCTGGGTGCCGATGGAGACGCGCATCGACGATGCGCTGCGCGACGGAGACGTGTCGTTCGGCTACGAGGTACACAGCGTGTTTGTGAAGCGCCTCGCTGAGCGTGTCGCGTTCGTCACGAACCTCCTAGAGTCGCAGGAGCTCGACTTCTCCGAGCAGGAGGAATACCTCTTCAAGCGCGACAAGGCACCGTGGCCCAAGACGACCGCCGAGGCCGAGGAGATATGGCGCAAGCGCATCAAGAACGAGATGCTCGCCCTCACGCTCGGGCGCGAGCTAGACGCCGAGGACGAGGCGAACGGCAAGAAGAAGAAAAAGGACAAGGAGAAGAAATCCGCCGAGGGCGGCGCATCCACGAACGACGTTGCCGAAGCATCCGAGCCAGAGAAGCCGCCGAAGCAGGTGCTACTCGAGAAGTACCGCCACTACCTGCAGATGATCCTCACGGAGTCGGACGAGGAGAGCGTGCTGCAGCGCTACCTCATTGCCGTCACGATGGCCTATGACCCGCACTCCGCGTACATGTCGCCGCTGCGCAAGGAGGACTTCGACATGGAGATGAACCTCGCGCTCTTCGGCGTGGGTGCAGTGCTCTCGCAGTCGATGGACGACGGCGCGCTTGAGATTAAGGAAATAATGAAGGGCGGGCCGCTCGCCCGCGAAGGCAGCATCAAGGTTGGGCACAAGATCGTCGGCGTGGGGCAGGGCAATGATCCAGTGGAGGACATCACTTGGAAACCCATGCGCAAGACCATCAGGAAGATCCGCGGGCCGAAGGACACGCGCGTGGTATTGGAGGTCACGGACAAGAACGGCGGTTCGCGCCGCCGCGTGGCGCTTATTCGCGACGAGATCAAGCTTGAGGACCAGGCCGCCACGGGCCGCGTGGAGCGCGTAACGCTCAACGGCGTGGAGCGCACGCTCGGCTATGTGAAGCTGCCGGGCTTCTACGGCACGATGGACAAGAAGCCGAGCGACCCGCAGTACCGGTCCTGCTCGCTCGACGTGGCGAAGTGGGTGTCGAAGTTCAACACGCAGGGCGTAGAGGGGCTCGTGCTCGACCTGCGCGGCAACGGCGGCGGTTCGCTGAAGGAGGCCGTCCTGCTCACCGCCCTCTTCGTGCGTCCCAACCCCGGCCCGTGCCCCGTGGTGTTGATCCGCGAGAAGTACAACGTCTACCCTCTCAACACGTTCCCGGACATACCCACGTTCGCGTGGCGCAAGCCGCTCATCGTGCTGATCGACCGCTTCTCCGCTTCCGCCTCTGAAATCGTCGCAGGCGCCTTGCAGGATACGGGGCGCGCAATCGTGGTCGGAGACCACCGTTCGCACGGCAAGGGCACTGTCCAGACAGTCATGGAACTCGGGGGCAGCCCCGACACTCCGAACGGGTCCGTCAAGATCACTACCGCCCGCTTCTACCGCATCAACGGCTCTTCGACGCAGGTGAAGGGCGTGGAGAGCGACATCCGTCTGCCGTCTTCCCTGGACGAGCGTACGGACATCGGCGAGAACAACCTGCCGAACGCCCTACCCTGGACGATGATCGAGCCGCTCCAGTACGAGCAGATATGGAACATGTCCAGTTACGTTCCGCAACTCAAGGCGCTCTCCGACGCCCGTTTGAAGGACTCCTCCGAGTATGCGCACCGTCTGGAGGTCGTGAAGCTCTGCCGAGAGGCGTCTGAACGCCGCACTGTGTCGCTTGAGCGCGCGGCCCGCCGCAAGATGATGCGCAAGGACCGCGACGTGTTTACCGCGGCGGACGAGCTGGACGAGTTGGGCGATGACGAGGATGAGGAAATGCCGGAAACGAAGAAGAAGGAGGAGAAGAAGAACGACTTCGTCCTCAAGGAATCGTTCAACATCCTCTCCGATCTCGTGCGTCTCACCGACGGGGCGGAAGCCCCCGACGTGCAGGTGCGTCCGCGCAACCTTCCGCCGTGGCTCCGCGCGCTTGGAGGCGACTACTGATGAGGAAGGTCGCCTTCACAAAGATGCACGGCGCCGGCAACGACTTCGTGCTGATCGACGACCGCGCGGGAACCTTCCCCGTACACGACCACATTCTGCTCGCAATGCTCGCCACACCCCGCACGGGCATCGCCTGCGAGGGCGTGATCCTGCTCCAGAAATCCTCCGTGGCCGATTTCCGCATGGTTTTCTTCAACCCAGACGGCACGGAGGCCGACCTCTGTGGCAACGGCGCGCGCTGCGTTGCTGCGTTCGCGCGCGAGATCGGCGCGGTGACATCGCCCGCGATGACATTCGAGACGCGCGCGGGTCTCGTGGACGCCGAGGTGTCCGCAAACGGCGCCGTGAAAGTATGGATGCCGGAGCCTAAGAACCGCCGCTATGGCCTGCAGGTGAAGGTGGGCGACCAGTTTGTTGCAGGCGACTACGTGGTGACGGGCGTGCCGCACTTCATCGTACCTTGTGAGAGCGTTGCCTCGGTCGACGTGGAGGGGCTGGGTCGCGCGCTGCGTCTTTCGGACGCCTTTGCGCCGGACGGCGCTAACATAGATTTCGTCCAGTTCATTCCTGCGCACAAGGCGCTCATCCGCACCTACGAGCGCGGAGTGGAAGCGGAAAGCGGGGCGTGCGGCACGGGCGCGGTTGCGACGGCCGTGGTGGCGGTCGAGACGAAGAAGATGTCTCTTCCCGTCCACATCCGCACGGCCCAGGGCTACACGCTCACCGTGGACGGTGACTGGCGGCACGCCAAGACGACGGGCTTCACCCTCACGGGTCCCGTCAAGAAGGTATTTGAAGGTGTTGTCGACCTCGACAGTTTTGACACCAGCAACGAAATGGAGTGAAAAAGATGGCAGAGTTGATCGTGGCGCTCGACGTGCAGACGCGCGCGGAGGCCGAGGCAAAGGTGAAGCTTCTCGGCGATTCGGTCGGTTTCTACAAAATCGGCCTGGAGCTGTTCACGGCCGAAGGCCCCGACGTGGTGAAGGCCGTGAAGGACTTCGGCAAGAAGGTGTTCCTGGACCTCAAGTTCCACGACATCCCGCGTACCGTCGAGCGCGCCGTGCTGAGCGGCGGCAAGCTCGGCGTCGATCTCATGACGATCCACTCAGTGGGCGGGAAGGCGATGATCAAGGCGGCAGCGGACGCCGCTGCCACGTTCGGCGCGGCCGGGCCGAAGATCCTCGCTGTTACCGTGCTTACCTCGCTTGACCAGTCAGACCTCGCGGACGTGGGCATCGCGGGCCGCACCCCGGCCGACCAGGTGCTCGCTATGGCGCAGTTCGCAACGGCGAACGGCGCGCATGGACTCGTCTGCAGCCCGAAGGAGGTGGGCACGCTTTCGCGTCTCCTGCCCGCAGGAACGTTGTTCATCACGCCGGGCGTGCGCCCCGCCGGCGCAGCCGTGGGCGACCAGAAGCGCGTGGCGACGCCGTCCGACGCGGTGCGCGACGGTGCCACCCACCTCGTGGTGGGCCGTCCGATCCTCGCAGCGGAAGACCCCGCCGCAGCCGCTCGTGCCATCCGCGCGGAAATGGATGCAGTAAAGTGACGGCATGGCGGATTGCCGTTAGCGTGCTGGCGTGCATGCTTGCCGCCGCGTTGCCGTGGGCGCTGCGCCTCTGGCGGGAACGCCGATGGGGCCTGCCAACACGCATAACGGTCGATCCCGACAATCCATCCGCCGAAGCTCTTGTCGACTACTTCGCCACTGTCGCTCGGCGGCTCGACGAACGACCCGAGCGCATGCGCCTCGTCATCGACGGCCGCACAACTGCGCACCGCGCGCTGACGCTGGATTTCCAGCCCGATGGGCGCATGTGCGCGTGCGTGGAAGGGGATGCACCAGTACGCTTCAGCCTGCGCCGCCGTTGGATACCCGACCATCCCGTGCCGCTGGACTTGCGTTCATGCCGACTCTGGATCGAGCCAGTGGACGCCAACCGCTTCCGGGTGATGGACAGCGTACCTTTCTGCGTGCCTGGGACAGTCTATGCGCTCTGCGCGCTCGTTGCAACGGCAGGGGTGGTTTTTTTCTCGCCGGAATGCCTGGCAATTGCCATCGGCCTTGCGGTAGGGTGTCTCACATCCCGCACAATACGATGATTTCGCGAAAGGAAAATCATTCATGTTACAGATCGAAAATGACAGGAGCGTTTGAAATGGCGCACGGCGGAATGGCGCGGAATCCAGTTGCGCTAGTGATGCGGGCGTTTCGGGCGGACCTGCTTGCAGGAGGTGCGCTGCGGGGCTTTGCCTTTGGCGCGGCCGTGGCGGCGTGCGGACTTCTCGCCGCGCGTGCGTTCCTCTCGCCGTTGCCGCCGGTCGCGTTCGCGGTGTTCGCGGTGGTGCCGGTTTGCGTTTTGGTGTGTGCGCTGCGCTCGCTCGCCCGTGCGCCGTCTGTCGCGAAATGTCTCGCGCTCGTGGAGGATGCGTCGCACGCGGGCGGACTCATCCTCGCGAAGGACGTTCCCGGTGCCGAAAACTGGCCGAGCCCTGTTTCCGTTGCGCCGTCAATTCCGATCACGTGGCGTCGTTCGGTTCCGGCTGCCATCGTCTCGCTCGTCTCGCTCGTCGCCGTTGCGTCCGTGCCGGACGACTGGTTCGCCGCCGGCGTGCAACAGCCGCCCGCGCCCGTCTTTCCCGACGTGACGGCCGAAATCAAGAACGAGCTCGCCGAACTCGAGGAGGCGAAATCCCTTGACGCAGAGGACATCAAGGCCCTTCAGGAAGAACTGGCCCGCATCGAGAAAGAGGCCGATCCCGCATCGCCTGGCGAAACGCTCGACGCCGTGGACGCGGTGCGCGAGAAGCTGGACGCGCTTCTTGACATCGACGCACAGGCGGCGAAGCGAATTCTTCCGAAGGATACGTCATTTTCCACGCTCGCCACGAAGTCAGACGCCGCAGAACAGCTCAAGAAGATGCTCGACGAGTCGTACGAGGGCAGATGCCCCTATTGCTGCGCGAAACTTGGCGACGGCGAAGGCGAGTGCAACGGTGAGTGCTGTGCCGAGAAAGGACATGCCGAAGAAGGCGAGGGGAAGCCCGGCAGCGGTGGCATATCGCGCGGGATGGACGATGCGGCGATGAACTACGGCAATGAAGCCCAGCTGGGCGCGTCTAAGCTCAAGGACCTCGCGGAGAAGACCGAACTATCCGGCAAGCCGTCCGAAACGAAAGTGGGCGAGTCGATTTCCGAAGAAGACCCCGCCAAGCACGGAATCCATTCCGTCTCCGGCGCAACTCGCGCAATCGGCGGACGCAACCGCGGAACCTCGGCGAACCAGCTTGTGTTGCCGCGCCACCGCGGCACGGTGAAACGATTTTTCGACATAGAAAGGAAAACGCCATGACGCTTCTCAGTCCAGACGACGTCGCGCCCGTGAAACGCGATCTCGACGCCACCCTTGCCGCGCTCGACCGCATGCTCCTTGGCCGACCCGAACTCCACCGGCTTGTGCTCGCCGGAATCCTCGCGCGCGGGCATATACTTCTGGAAGGCCTCCCCGGACTCGGCAAGACCGCGCTCATCCGCGCTCTCGCGCAGATTCTCGACCTCGACTTCAAGCGCGTGCAGTTCACTCCCGACCTGATGCCGTCCGACATCCTCGGCTCGCACATCCTCGAGACCGGCCCTGACGGCAACCGCACGATGGCGTTCAAGCCGGGGCCGGTGTTCTGCAACCTCCTTCTTGCGGACGAAATCAACCGCGCCTCGCCGAAGACGCAGTCCGCCATGCTCGAGACGATGCAGGAGCGCACCGTCACGCTGATGGGCGTGACGCGTCCGCTTCCCAAGCCGTTCTTCGTGCTTGCAAGCCAGAACCCGATCGAACTTGAAGGAACGTATCCGCTTCCCGAGGCGCAGACCGACCGCTTCATCTTCAAGCTGCACGTCGCGCCGCCAGACGCCGCCACGCTCACCGCGATCATCACCACCCGTTCGCACGGCGACATGCCCGAAAGCGGATTCACGCTCGGCCGGGAGGCGCTTGAACGCGCGCTCGACACGGTGGGGAAGGTGCTTCTCCCGGAGGCGGTGGCAAACTGGATAGGACGGCTCGTCGCGGCCACTCACTCCGCGAAGTACGTCACCTGCGGGGCCTCTCCGCGCGCCGCAATCGCGATGGCGGAATCGGCGCGCGCGCTGGCGTTGATGGATGGACGCCCCTCGGTGGGATTCGACGACGTGCGCAAGGTCGCGTTCCCCGTGCTGAACCACAGGCTCATCCTCGACTACCGCGCCAAGCTGGACGGCGTCGATGCGCGCAGCGTGGTGGATGGCGTGCTGGAGTCCACTCCCGTTGCCGAATGATGCAAGGAGGATATTTCCGATGAAGCTCTCGAAAATGCTGCAAATTGCAGTGATGGTGTCCTTGTCGGTCCTGAACGCAGCGGCATTATCGCTCACCACGGATCCGGATCCTGACTCTTACGAGCCAACGGTCATGCCCACGTTGCAGTGGAAGGAAATCACGTTCGGCGAGCGTGACATCAAGGACCTGGAGGCATCCTACTCCGATTGCAATGCCTTAAGAATACACCACGGGACTCCGGGCATTACGTTCAGGTTCAAGAACAACGCCGCTCGCGAACGCAGCTTCATTGTGAAGGCAATTACTGGGCGTTCGGCTTTGGTGGGCAAGAATTTCTCAATCCAGCCTGGCGCAACGGTTGAGTTCACGCTTTTTCTGCCGCTCGCTATTGAGCAGGGATATCGTTTCGGCACATATAATCTTTCAATATTCGAGACCACTCCTGGCGCGAGGCCAGACCGTAACATGCAAAGTGCCTCGTTCTCAACGGGACATTTTGCGCCCGGTTCCAACGATGTGCCGATCTTCCTGCTGTCTGCGGGCATCTCTTCGAAGAAACTGTGGGGCGATCTCACAAAAGCCATGAACGAGAGAAAATACTTGCAAAGGCATACTGAAGAATCTTCGCACAGATACCACAGGGCCAAAGGCAAGGGCAGGGGAAGCCCATACCGTTTCGATGCCAAGCAATTCAGATTCCCCGCAGAGAAATGGCCCGTTGACTGGCGCATCTATTCGACCTACGACAGCATTTTCATCACGGCGAACGAATACGCATCACTCGGAACCGACGCGAAGTCGGCGCTTGATACGTACCGCACACTTGGCGGCGCGGTTTTTGTGACAAAGGGCAACGACGGTTTTGCGGACGTACAGGAGGCCGCAGCTGCGCTCAAGCCGATTGATGAAGCCTGCGATATTCTCTCCGGCGACATTCAAATGAATTATGGTTCAGACTCTGCGCTGCTTGGGGATCTGAAGCGTATCCCAATGGAGGCGAAGGCGACCGTTCCCGTGAAAACGCTTCTCTTGGTGCTGGCGCTGTTCGCCTGCATAATCGTCCCTGTCGCGGTGCTGCGCAGCGTCAAGCGCAACACGAGAATCAGGCTTTTGGCGATTCTCCCCGGCGCGGCTGCGGTATTCGCCCTGGTGGTGGCGGTTTCCGCGTATGCATTCTTCGGCACAACGCCGACCGTGCGGCTCCAGTCGGTGACGGTTCTCGACCAGACAACGAAAAAGGCGGTTACGCTTGGACAGTTCTGCGTGTTCTCGCCTGTTTCTCTGGACGGGCAGATCGCGTTTCCGTCGGATGCGGCCTTCGCGAGAAGGCACGTACGAGCCCAAAATGACGATGATGAGTTGGTGACGGTGGATTCGGCGGACGAGCAACGGCTCGTGGATGGCTGGGTAAAACCACTGGTGTCCGCGTTCTTCGACTTCTCGCGCACATGCGAAAGACCGGAACGCCTCGATTTCCGCGTGTCTCCGAACGGGGATGTCTCGGTGGTGAACCTTCTCGGCGCGAAGGTCAAGTCGGGGCATGCCAACGTGGGAGGAGCGCTGTGGGCGTTTCATGACGTCGAACCCGGCGCGACGGCGAAGGCAGAGAAACTCGGAGGGGCGGGTGCCCCGCGCCCGCCGGTTCCTCCCAGAGAGAGGTACCCGTTCTACGACGAGCAGACGACCTACGGGCGCAACTGGGAGGAGAACTTGAAGTTCGTGGCGGAGTCGTGCAAGAAGGTTTCGCCGGGCGAGTACGTGGTGGAAGTCGAGGGTTCGCCATTCTTCCCCAATCCGCTTCAGCGCAAGAAGTCGAACATGTCGGCTGCGGGCCTCGTGTTCGGGAAGTTCAAGGAGGTGGCCGAATGAAGGTTGAAGTGACCAACCTCGTGAAGACGTTCGACAGGGGTTTCCGTGCGGTGGACGGGCTGTCGTTCTCGTTCTCGTCCGGAGAGGTGATCGGATTCGTCGGACCCAACGGCGCAGGCAAGACCACCACCATGCGCATCATGTCCACGCTCGACACGCCGGATTCCGGCGACATCACGCTGGACGGCGTTTCCGTGCTGGACCACCCCGAACAGGCGCACCGCCTTATCGGCTTCATGCCGGACGACCTCCCCAGCCGGACTGACACGACCGTTGACGAGTGCCTCGACTTCTTTGCGCGCGCCTACGGGCTTCGCGGCGCGGCAATCCGCAAGGCGGTGGAGGGCGTGGAGGAATTCACCGGCCTCACCGAATTCCGCGACCGCACGCTCCACGCCCTCTCAAAGGGAATGAAGCAGCGCGTCTCGCTCGCCCGCGCCCTCGTACACGATCCGGCCGTGCTCATCATGGACGAGCCGGCGAACGGACTCGACCCGCGCGCCCGCATTGAGCTGCGCGAGCTCGTGAAGGCGCTGGGAGAAAACGGGAAGGCAATCCTGATATCCTCGCACATCCTTTCCGAACTGGAGGAGATGTGTACCTCTTCCGTGATCATCGAAAGGGGTAGGCGTCTCAACGCCGAAGTGGCGGTGAGTGCGGAAACCTGGATCAAGCTGCGCTTCCTGCCGGACGTCAACGAAACGGCGCTGCCCATCCTCCTTGAAACGCCCGGCGTCATCGCGGCGGAGAGCAGCGGAAACGGATGGCGCGTGAAGACCGCCTCCGGCGACGAGGCGGCCGCTGCGCTTGCCGAAAAGCTTTTCGCAAGGAAACTAGTGCCCATTCTCTTCGAACCCGAGGTCGGGAAGCTCGAGGACATCTTCATGCACGTGACGAAAGGAACCCTCGCATGAAACTTCAATTTCGCATAAACCCCGTCACGCTCAAGGAGCTGCGCCAGTTGGTGCGCTCGCGCCTCATCCTCTGGGGCATGGCGCTGTTTCCGGTCGTGCTTCTCGCCACCACGGCGATCGTGCTTTCGTCGGAGATGCACGACATGTCGCCCATGGAGGTGACTTACGGAAAGGGTCTTGGAGGGGGACCGCTTGTCGCGGTGTCGGTGATCACCGCCATCGTCACGTGCGGACTGATACCGATCTTCACGTCCATCAAGACCGCCATCGAGACGAGCAGGACCAGTCTCGGACTGGAGTTCACCACGGCGCTCACCCCCGCACAGATAGCCTCGGGCAAGATAACGGCCGCGGCAGTCATATCCGCGATCGCGGTGGCGCTCGCAATGCCGTTCTTCGTCCTTTCGTACCTGATGCGGGGTGTGGATCTTTCCTCCACCATCATCATCCCTGTCGAACTGCTTGTCGGCGGCGTGATTATGGCCGCGGTTGGACTGCTGCCGGCCTGCTCGCGGCGTTCGATCGCGATGAAGATCATCCTGCTGCTTGCGGTGTACACGCTTCTGCTGATGTTCTTGTCGGGCATGACCGCCTTTCTGGCCATTGGAAGTGCCATGCGCAGCGGTGGTGGGTCGTCATCATGGTCGTTCGCGGGCGTGTTCACACTATTCTACGTGCCGATTGCCATGATCGCCTGTTGCCGTGCGCAGGCGGCGGCGGAGCTTGCGCCGCCGCATACGGACTTCTGCCGTCCGTTGCGCATCACGCAGGCGGCGCTCTTCGCCGTAGGTCTGCCGCTGGCGGCTGTCGCAGATAACGACCCTTGTCTCATATTGTATTTAGTATGGGTCTTTGTTGCCGGAATGATCGCGGTGGGCGCGGCGTCGCGTCCGCTGCCCATCACGCGCGGCGCAATGATCCACGCGCCACGTTCGCTGCCTCCGCGCCTGCTCGCGTTTCCTTTTGCGACTGGAAGCGTGCCCTCGATGATTTTCGCAATGGTGCTTGCCTTGGCGGCAGTTGCCGTGATTGCGCTGAAAACACACGGTACTCACGATTTCGACGGTACTGAAAAGTTCATGCTCATGGTGTTTGAATGTGGTAGCCTCCTCCTGATCGCCGGATCGGTCGCGCGGTTGGTTCACGCCAGCCACAGACGCCTCGCGAAAGCCCTCGGCAAAATCGCCGTTGCGTATATTGTCATGATCAACGTGCTTAACATCCTTTCGGATTTTGACGTGCTGGAAAGGCAATCGTTGAGGGCGTGGCCATGCAACATTGAAGGAATTACGAGGATACCTGAAGCCCATATCGGCCTCGCGGTCCTGTTCAGCCTCACGGCGATCACGCTTCTCGTCTTCGCTTTCGCAAATGACTTCAGCAGATTCCGCAAACCATGACAGAAGCCGAACAACAGGGACTTGCCGACGGACGCGCACTGCGCTTTCTGATTCCCCGGCGCGCGCTGCGCGGCGGGCCAGGTTCCGTCGCCGCACCGCGCGCCGGCGAGTCGCTTGAGTTCCAGGACTACCGCGACTACGCCCCCGGAGACGACCTGCGCAATCTCGACTGGAACGTCCTCGCCCGCTCCGACCGCGAGGTTGTGAAGGTCCACCGCGAGGAGGTGGCGCCCGTCATCGAGATGTTCCGCGACGCGTCCGCCTCGATGGACGTGCCGCCGGCGAAGCGCGAGACCGGCGACTACATCTTCGGTCTCTTCACCGCCGCCGCCACCGGTTGCCGCGTGGTCGAGCGCGACGAGCCGCGCACGCCGCGTTCAGTCCGCATCGTAATCTCAGACCTGATGACTGATCTCGACCCCGAACGTGAACTCGCCCGACTCTCGCATCTTGCCGCGTCCGTGATCGTGATACGCATTCTTTCCCGTTCGGAAATCTCGCCGGAGACAGGCGGCTCGGGCGAACTTGTGGACAGCGAGACGGGCGAAAGGCGCGAACTCGCCCTCAACGACGAGACCGTGTCCGCCTATCTCAAGGCGCTTGAGTCGCACACCGCCCGCTGGCGCGCCGCCGCACGTCGTTTCAACGCCGCGTTCATCGACCTCGCCGCCGAATCGCCCCGTGCCGACGTGGTGCGCGAGCTTGCCGCAGCCGGAATCGTGGAGGGACGCCGATGATACTCGCAACGCCTCTCGCCGCCGCAGGATTCGCCACCGCCGCCGTGCTGACAGCGGTGTACTGCTTTCGCCGCCGTAGTCCGCCGAAGTCTGTGGGATCGCTGCTTCTTTGGCCCAAGCCGTCCGCATCGCTTTCCGCCGCGCGTCGTCGCGACCGCCTTCGCACGCCGCCGAGCTTCTGGCTTGAACTCTTCACGCTCGTGGCGCTCGTGTGCGCCGCGCTCACGCCGCTCACATGGCGCAGCTCGTCTGGATCGCTCGCCGTGATTCTCGACACGTCGCCATCCATGAGCGCCGGCGATGCGGGGAAGAAGGCCGCCGAATTCCTTGAGCGTGAGAAGAAGCGCGGCGCGAAAGACTCTATCCGCGTACGCACGGCGAAGGACGCGCGCGCCCTTGAACGCGAAATCGCCTCGGCGCGCGCGATACAGCTTCCCGGTGACGAGATACTCGTGCTCACCGACCGTCCGCCGGAAAGCGAATTGCCCGCCGCCGGAATCAGGTGGGAGGCGTTCGGCGTCCCTGCGTCCAACTGCGCCATCACGGCAGTGCGCAGACGCCGCCGCGATCCCGCGCATGATTCCGTGTTCATCGAAGTGCGCCGTTTCGGGGAGGGACAGGATTCGTGCGTTCTTGAGATTGAGGGCGTGGGTAAATCGACTTTGAAGTTTGACGCGGAAGGGCGCGCGCTCTTCTCCGGAACTGTTGCGGCCAATCTGCCATCGATCAAGGCGTCCATTCCGCACGACGCCCTTGACGCCGACAACGAGGTACATCTCGCACCGGCCGACGTTCCGTCCGTCTCGGTCGCGCTCGACATTGCGGACAAAGAGCTTTCGTCTCTCGTGAAACGCGCGCTCGACGCCACGGGTTACGTACGCGAGTACGCGACGGGTGACGAGGCGGTGGATTTAGTTGTTGCGGATCGCGGCGGCGGTCGCGGGGCGACCGCCCTACCGGCTACGGATCGCGGCTCGCCGGGACGGCTCGCCCTACCGGCGTATCGTCTTGAGTTTCTGGCTTCTGGCACCAACTACGTGAGAGGGCCGGTGTGGGCGGAACCGGGTGAACGGATTCTTGAGGGCGTGTCACTCGACGGCATGGCGTACGCGCTTGCCGACGCCGAACCAGAAGGCGTGGCCGTGGCATCCGTCGCCCGGCGGCCGCTTGTCGCCGTCGGCACGAATGTCTGCACGGTTGCGTTCTCCAACCCGCGTCTCGCGTTCTTCCGTTCGCCCGCTTTCCCGGCGCTCGTGCAGAACGTCGCGGCGGCGGCATCGGAGGCGGCGCGTGGCGGTGCGAAGAAGGTTCAGGGAGGAGAGACGTCGGATGTCCTTGACGCCGGCGAATCGGATCTCACGCGCTGCGGTTCCGGCAGTTTCGGCGCTCCAGCCGCGACGCCTGAGAACGTCCTGCGCACAAGTTCCGCCGCGTGGATTCCCGCCCTTGCGGCGATCGCCGCGCTGTTGCTTCACTTCTATCTCTACAGGAAAAAGGCCGCGCTCGTGGCGGCGGCGTTCGCGGTGCTGGCGATGGCCCGGCCCGTCTTCCCCATGAAGGAACGGTGTGGGACGTTAGTGGTGGTGGCCGACAGATCTCTTTCGATGGGCGACGCCGCGCTGAAGGAGCAGGAGAAGATCATTCGCTCGCTCGCATCGAAGCGTCCTGCCGCCGCCGAGCTTGCCGTCGTCTCGTTCGGACGCGGTGCCGCCGTGGAGCAACAGCCGTCCAAAGAGGGCTTTGAAGGATTTATCCAGACCATTGGCCGCGACGGTTCCGACCTTCCGGGCGCGCTTGCCAAGGCGGAGGCGCTTGGACGCGACGGGGCGCGCCACTCCCGCGTTCTCGTGATGTCCGACGGCCTCACCGACAACGACGGCGAGGCTGCATGTGCGTTGCCGGTGGACACCATGCTCCAGACGCGTCCCTTTGCGCACGACCTCGCCGTGTCGCGCATCGACGCGTCTCCTTCCGTTGCGCCCGGGGGATTCGTTTGCGCGACGGCGTGGATCTACGCGCCCGAGACGTCCACCAACAGCTACGCCCTCGTGTGCGGCACGAACGTGGTGGCGCGCGGGGCGATGGTGTTCCGCGAAGGGCTTACGCCGCTCGTGTTCCGCGACCGCGCGGAGAGGCCCGGCATCAGACGCTACACGCTCACCGTCTCGCCATCGGGGGAGGATCCGTGTCCCGAGAACAACCGCGCGACGTTCATCGTGGAGACGCGCGGTGGGCGTCCGCTCCTCTGGCTTTATGACGGCGTGGGATCTCCGGCCGCGTCGGTTGCGCGAGCGGCGGGCGTGAACGTGGAGGAGCGAAACGCCGCTGAGTTCGAGTGCAGCGTGGAGGCACTTGCGGGGTACGGCGGCGTGGCCCTCGAAAACGTCCCCGCGAAGCATTTCCAGCCAGCCGCGATGAGGTCGCTTGCGGCATTCGTGCAGGAACTCGGAAGGGGGCTTGCGCTTACCGGAGGCGACAAGGCGTTCGGGCCGGGCGGGTGGTACCGCACGGCCGTGGAGGATGTTCTGCCCGTGTCGCTCGAACTGCGTCAGGAGCATCGCAAGCAGACGGTGGCGATGGCGATCGTGATGGACCGTTCGGGGTCGATGGCGTGCGGGGCCGGAAGCGGCGGACGCACGAAGATGGACATGGCGAACCTCGGTGCCGCGAGCGCCATTGACATGCTGGGGCCGATGGACCAGGTGTCGGTGATCGCAGTGGACTCCGCTCCGCACATGGTGTTGCCGCTCCAGTACGCCTCGGAGGCGAAGGCGAAACGGGGCCGCGTGCTGTCCATTCGCTCCGAGGGCGGCGGCATATTCGTGAAGGAAGGCCTCATGGCCGGCATACGCGAACTGGCGAAGGCGAATGTACCGTCAAAGCACATCATCCTCTTTGCGGACGCCGCCGACGCAGAGGAAGCGGGCGATTACGAGAACTATTTGTCCAAGGCGCTCGCAACCGGGATAACCGTGAGCGTGATTGCGCTGGGAACGCAGCGCGACTACGACGCCAAGCTGCTCAAGCTCATCGCCGAGGCGGGGCACGGAGAGTGTTATTTCGAGGACAACGCGGCGGAAATCCCGCGCATCTTCCAGCAGGACACCTATCTCGTCTGCAAGGCGACGATGGAGACGAACCCCGCGCCCGTCAAGGTCGTGTCGGCGCTCAGGCAGGTGTCGGACGCCGCTGTTCCGGACAAACTCGTCGTGGGCGGCTACAACGTCACGTACCGCCGAGAGGGGAGCGACGTTGCCATGTTCGCGCTTCCGGCGAACGACGACCCCGCGCCGCTGCTTGCGTTCAGGCAAGCGGGGCTTGGACGCACGCTCGCGTTCACGGGAGAACTGTCCGGACAGTACTCCGCGCCGCTCATGACATCCGAATACGGCGCGGAACTCACGGCGGCGATCGCGCGGTGGACGCTCGGTGAAGACGGCGCATCGGCGTCGGGCTTCTACTTTGAGCGCAGGGCGGTATCTGGGGGAATGCGCGTCACGGCGGTGGCGGAAAGCGACAATCCGCTCGCCGCGCTTTCGAACGCCGGGCTGCCGCTCGTGACGATCATCCAGCGCGAAGGGTCGGGCCCCGAAAAGGTGCAGAGCGCGCTCACGTGGGACGACGCCGAGACGCTTTCCGCGTTTGTGCCTCTCTCGGGCGGCGAGACGGCGTTCCCCGTGGTGATACTTCCCTCCGGCAAGCCTTTTGCGCTGCCGCCGATCTGTCTGCCGTATCCAGGGGAATACAGACGCGCGCCGGATCCCCGCGCCGGCCAGCGCAACCTCGCGCGGCTTTCGGAATCCACGGGCGGACGCTCGCTCACCACGGCGGATACGGTGTGGGACGCGCTTCCGCCGTTCCGCCACGCAGTGCAGCTGGCACCGGCAATCTACATCATCGCTGCGCTCATCCTGCTTGCGTCAGTCGCTGCCGCGCGTTTGGGGTGGAAGCTCCCCGTGTTCAGGCTGCCCTCGTTGCCGAAAAAGCCGAAGAAACTGGAGCATCCGAAGAAACCGGAAAGACCGGATAATTCGGAACCTCCGGAACCGCCGGAAAATCCGGAACCTCAGGAAAGCGCCACCGCCGCTGCCTTCGCCGCCGTCCGCCGCCGCACCCGCCGATAATTACCTGCCCAGCAGATAACGCGTCAGGGCTTCTGCGTAGAGGTTCATTGACGAGATTGATCCGCGTTCCCTTGATGCGTGTGGCTCGCAGCCGTCTGCCGTGAAGATCACAATCGGCAGGCCGAGGTGGACGTAGTACGTCGCGTCCGTGGCGGCGCTCATGCGTCCGAGGCGCAGGTTGGGGATGGTGGTACGGAGGGAATTGTAAAGGGCGGCGATTTCCGGATCGCCCTCGCGGTTCGTCACGGGAAGGCGGTGGGGCGTCTTCGGTGCCTGTACTTCGCAGCCGGTCGTGCGGCGCAGGCAATCGCAGATGAGCCGGTAATCGCCCATCGTGGTGAAACGGCATGAAAGCGTCATGGAGGCGTCGTCAGGCACGACGTTGGATGTTTCTCCGCCCGTGATGATAGTGGGCGAGGCGATGGTGCGCCAAGTGCCGGTGCCGGGAGCCTCGGCCTCCCACACCGATTTGAACACGGCGTATCCTTCGCACAGTTTCGAGATCGGGTTGTCGAGCGCCCACGGACGCGAGGAGTGTCCACCCTTGCCATGCGCCACGAGCCGTATGAGGGCGTGTCCTTTCTCGCCGATGAAGAGCTGTCCCGGTTCCTCTCCGGCGGAGTCGCCCACCAGCACCATCTTCTTCGGCACGTATCCACGGTCAATCATCATCTTCGGCGTGGGTGTTCCGATCTTGCCGCCTTCCTCGTCCGTCGCGATCATCGCACCGACTGATGCCTTTCCGACGAGGTTGGCGAGCACCTGCGCGATGACTGCGACGTTGCCTTTCGTGTCGCACGCGCCGCGTGCATACACCCAGTCGCCCTCCGTTCGCGGGATGAACATCGCGTCATCCGCCGGCACCACGTCGACGTGCGACACGAACACGTAGTCGTGCGTCTTCCCCGGCGTTGTGGAGGCATACAGCGCGACCATTCCCTTTTCATTGGTCTCGACGGCGCAGCAGACGCCGCGCGCCTCCAGCCACGTCTTCAGCACGTCGACGGCCTTGCGCAGGTTCTGCTTGTCGCGGGAGACGCTTTTCACGCGCAGGAGCGAGTCCAGAAGCTCCAAGTCAATGGTGGAGTTTGCCTTCGGCGCCGCGAAGGCGAGGCAGGGCATAATCAGAATGGCTAGTACAGTTCTTTTCATGGCGAAGATGATACCAAATATGTCTGGGGGTGTAAACTCAGCCTGATTTTGGTATAATGGACACATGCCAAAATTTGTTGCCATTTTTCTTGCCGCCGGACTTGCCGTCGCGGCGTATGCAAACAACCTCCGCGAACCGGAGGTTGAAATCCACGCGACCGGCCTGTGGGGCGTGGCCGGAGAGTCGTTCACGGTCGAGGCGAAGGCGAAGAGCCCGGATGGCGACGACCTCTCTGGCTTTCACTGGTGCCTGTGCGACGCATCCGGCGCGGTCGTGCTGTCGTGGAAGAAACACTCCGTCACTGGGCGCGCGAAGCGTCTGAAAGCGAACCTTTCAGCGGGCTCCTACCGGCTTCGGGCGACGGACGGCGCTCGGTTCCGTGGCGACGTGCCCGTGCGCGTGCTCCCGCGTGAGAATCCCTACGCGCATACGCTGCCGCCCATTGAGATCCACGAGCCGCCCGATCCAGAGACCCCGAGCGGTCCAGTGCGCTTCTGGCGGGATGTCCGGCGCAAGGAATTCTCCCAGGCTCCAGGGCATCTGCGGACGCCGCGCCGCATCGTGGCGCGGCTTTGCGCCGCATATCCGGAGCGCGTTGACGACCTTGCGGACCTGGTCGACCGCATGGTGGCGGACATGAAGGCCGTTGGTGAAAACGCGCTGGTATGTCCTGCGGACTGGGACGGCGCGCCGGACCACCTCGGCGCCTGGTACGCCCGGTTCGACGTGGAGGGACTCAAGGTGTTCCCAATGCTGGAACTCGACGCTGACGCCGCATCTTCGCGTTCCGCACGACACGAACTCCACCGGCGCATCGAAAGACTTGCAGATGTCGGCATGCGGCACAAGTCGTTCGGCGGAATCTGCATCCGGGTGTCGCGCAAGGACACGCTCGACGCCAAAGAGCGCGCACGCATGAAAGAGGCGCTCGCCGAACGAGCCCTTTGGGTGGTCGATGACGCTGACCTCGCCGAACTAACGAACCCGCTTCGCACGGAAGACGCGATGGCGCTTGCCGCACGCGGCGAATTCGGTCGTGCGGCGCGGTCGGGTGCGCGCACCTCGTTCATCCAGGTGTTCCGCACGTTGCCGGCGGTCATGTTCAGCGACGAGGGCACGCCGAGGACCGACGGTGTGCGTCTGCGTCAGGCGACGTACGAGGGCATGAGCTGGTTCTACGTGGTCAACACAGGCGCGACTTCCGCGCGCGTAAAGCTAGAGGTTCCGGCCCGCACTCGCGACCTCGCGAAGGACGCGCGAGTGGGCGGAATCTTTGGTGCCGAGGTGCTTGTGTTCACCCTCGGCCCCGGCGAGATGCGCGCTTACGCCGCACCCGAGACTGATGTAAAATGTAAATTTGATAGTGGAAAGTGAAGGAATTAATGAAAATCAAGACGATTGAAGGCGGCGTGTGCGCCGCGAAGGGATTCCGTGCGGCTGGCGTGCCGGCGGCAATCAAGTACAAGGGACGCAACGACGTGGCGCTCGTGGTGGCCGACGCCCCCTGCGCGGCGGCGGCCGTATTCACGACTAATGCCGTGGCGGCCGCGCCGGTGCTGTACGACCGCGAGGTCGTGAAGGGCGGCCGCATCCAGGCCATTCTCGCCAACAGCGGTTGCGCGAACGCCTGCACGGGCGCGGCAGGTCTTGCAGACGCAAAGCGGAGCGCCGAAGAGACGGCGAAGACCCTCGGCATCGACCCAAAGCTCGTACTTGTTGCATCTACAGGCGTCATCGGGCATCGCATGCCCGTGGACCGTCTCATCGCGGGCATGAAGGACGCGGCTGCGCAGCTCGCCGCTACTCCCGAGGCGGGTCTTGCCGCCGAAAAGGCCGTGATGACCACCGACACGAAGCCGAAGCAGGCCGCCGTACAGGTGAAGATCGGCGGGCGCACCGTGACCGTGGGCGGCATGTGCAAGGGTTCTGGCATGATCGAGCCGAACATGGCCACGATGCTCGGCTTCATCACGACCGACGCCGCAATTACCCCCGCGATGCTCCGTCGCGCCCTGCGTCAGGCCATCGCCGTGAGCTTCAACCACGTGGTGGTGGACGGCGACGAATCGACGAACGACAGCGTGTTCCTGCTCGCTTCCGGCGCGGCGGAAAACGCGAAGATTGACAAGGTCGGACCAGACTTCGACGCCTTCCTGGAGGCTCTTACGGCGGTGGGCGTGTCGCTCGCGCGGCAGATGGCGGCGGACGGGGAGGGTGCCACGAAGTACGTGGAGGTGACGGTGCGCCACGCGAAGACGCAGCGCGACGCCGACCGCGCCGCACGCGCCGTCGCGAAGTCCCCGCTCGCCAAGACAAGCTGGTTCGGCAAGGATCCCAACTGGGGCCGCGTGCTCGCGGCCGTGGGCTATTCCGGCGCGGCGGTCGATGACCGTGCCGCAGAGGTGTTCTACGGAAAGACCTGGGCGTACCGGAAGGGGAAGGTGGCGGACGCCGCCCAGCTCGCGAAGCTCGCCCGCGAAATGGAGGGGCCGGAGCTGAAGGTGACGGTGGACCTGCACCTCGGCGACTTCTCCTCCACGATCTACACGTGCGACTTCTCGCTCGACTACGTACACATCAACGCCGACTACACGACCTGACGGGCGAGACTGCACGCAGCACCGTTTTTTTGGTATAATCTTCTCCGTCTCAAAAAGGAGCTAATAGCGAAATGACAATCAGCAACGACATAAAGTATATCGGCGTAGACGACCACGACCTCGATCTGTTCGAGGGACAGTACGTGGTACCGCGTGGTATGGCCTACAACAGCTACGTGGTGCTGGACGCCAAGGTGGCGGTGATGGACACCGTGGACCAGAACTTTGGCAGCACCTGGCTTGCCAACCTCGACGCGGCGCTCGCCGGCCGCAAACCCGACTACCTCGTGGTGCAGCACATGGAGCCGGACCACTCGGCGAACATAGACCGTTTCCTCGCGAAATATCCGTCTGCGAAGGTCGTCGCGTCCGCACAGGCGTTCAAGATCATGGAACAGTTCTTCGGTCCCTTCGTGGCGCCGGCGCGTCAGGTCGTGAAGGAAGGCGACGTGCTTGACCTCGGCAAGCACAAGCTCCAGTTCGTGGCCGCACCGATGGTACACTGGCCCGAAGTGATCGTCACGTATGACTCAACCGACAAGGTGCTCTTTAGCGCGGACGGCTTCGGCAAGTTCGGCGCGAACGACGTGGAGGACCCCGAAGGCTGGGACTGCGAGGCGCGCCGCTACTACTTCGGCATCGTCGGCAAGTACGGCCCGCAGGTCCAGGCGCTCCTGAAGAAGGCGGCCGGGCTCGACATCCAGACAATCTGCCCGCTCCATGGCCCTGTCCTGAAGGGCGAGGAGATCGCCCATGTGGTGAAGCAATACGACACCTGGAGCTCCTACGGCGTGGAGTCCCCTGGTCTGTGCATCGCATACACGAGCGTGTACGGCCACACGAAGGAGGCGGCCCTCCTCCTGCGGGACGAGCTCATGAAGCGCGGCTGTCCCAAGGTGGCCATCGCCGACCTCGCGCGCGACGACATGCCCGAAACGGTCGAGGATGCGTTCCGCTACGGCACGCTCGTGCTGGCCACGACAACCTACAACAATGACTGCTTCCCGTTCATGCGCACGTTCGTGGAACACCTCGTCGAGCGCAACTACCAGAACCGCAAGGTGGCCCTCATCGAAAACGGCACGTGGGCTCCCGCGGCCGCGAAGACGATCAAGGGGCTGTTCGCGAATTCAAAGGGCATTACCTTCGTCGAGCCTGTGGTGACGATCCGCAGTGCCTTGAACGAGGCTTCGCGCGCGCAGATCGTCGCGCTTGCGGACGCGCTCGTGAAGTAGAATGGATTTCACGGTTGCGAGCTGCGCTGTGTGGAGGGCGAGGGATAGCGCATCTCCCGACATCTCCTTCATTCCGCCGTTGGAACGGAGGAGGCTCACGGGCGTGGAACGTGCCGCGCTTTCCGTGGCGTGGCAGGTGCGTCCGGAAGGGGAGGTGCCGGTCGTTTTCGCCTCGCGCTGGGGGGAAATCGGCGTGACCGTGAAACTCATGAAGCAGTTCCATGCGGACCACGAGATGTCCCCGGCCGGCTTTTCCGCGTCCGTACACAACGCCGCGCCGGGTGCCTTCTCCCTGCTCACGCACAACCACGCTCCCTATACGGCGATCGCCGCGCGCGAGCGGTCGCTGGAGGCGGGGATCCTCGAGGCGCTCGTGCAGGGGACGGCGGTCGCGGGGCGACCGCCCTACCGGGGGCCGGTAGTGTTCGTGTTTGCGGAGGAGGCGACGCCTGAGTTCTACGCGCCTGAGTTCGGTCCATTGCAGGGCGCGTGCGCGCTTGCGGTGCGGCTTGGGCCCGGCGGGCCGTGTCGTGCGGAGTTCCGCGCGGCGGAGTGTCCGCCCGTCACATTCGATGCGGCGGAAGCGTTTTTCTCCGGGCGCACGGACGTGCTTGAGGCTGCATCTTTCACCTTGACGCGGGGCTGAGCCGACATGGACGCGCCGCGCCGACTCTGGATTCGATTGCCGCGCAGCGCGCTTGCGCTGTTCTTCTTCCTTGCCTTCGGCGTGGGCGGGCTTGTGCTCGGGTGCATCCTTTTTCCGCCGCTTATGCTCTTCAGGGCCAAGCACGCCATGCGCGCGCTCGTGCGCACCTGCTATCGGTTGTTCGTGTGGTTAGCGCGCGTGACGGGCATGATCCGCGTGGTTGTATCACCTGAGGACCGCGCGCGCCTTGCGTCGATGCACGGATGCGTTGTGGCGGCCAGCCATCCGACGCTGATCGACGTGGTGGTGCTGCTCGCGTTCCTGCCGGACACGACGGCGGTGGCGAAGGCCGCGGCGGGGCGCAATTTCTTCTACTCGCGCGTCGTCAATGCGGCGTTTCTTGTCAACGATAACCCCCTGCGCATGCTCGACGAGGCGCAGAATCTCCTTGCGAACGGCGTGAACCTCGCGATCTTCCCCGAAGGCACGCGCACGCCGGCGGACGCGCCGAACCGCAAGCTCCACCGCGGGGCCGCGCAGATAGCGCTCCACTCCGGAGCGCCGGTACAGTGCGTGGCGATCACGTGCGACCCGCCCGTTCTCGCCAAGGGACAGCCCTGGTGGGACGTGGCCGACCGCGTGATCACGTTCACGCTGCGCGTCTGCGGCGAGATTCCCGTGTCCGCGCCTGAGCCGGGGACAGTCCCCCACGCGGCGGCCGTCGCCCTGACGGAGCGCATGCGGTCTCTTTTGTTCCACTAGCGCGCGGCGCGCCGTTGTGGTATAATGATTGCGCCTTACGGCAAAGTTTTTCATCAACCAACAGGAGAAGACAACATGCAGATGAATCGACGTGCGTTCCTCGGTACGACGTTTGCGGCGGGTGCCGCGGCGGCGATGCGGGGCTTTGGAGCCTGCTCGTGCGGGTGCGGATGCGGATGTGGATGCGGCAAGCCCACGCAGGTGGCCGTGCAGCTCTACTCGATCCGCAAGTACATCGACAAGGTGGGCCTCGCGCAGGCGCTCAAGGACGTGGCCAAGATCGGCTACAAGGGCGTGGAGTTCGCGGGTTACTACGGCAACGACGCCAAGACGCTCAAGAAGATGCTCGACGACGCCGGGCTCGTGGCGTGCGGCACGCACGTCGGCCGCGGCGAATTCAGCCCCGAGAAGGTCAAGGCAACCTGCGAGTTCAACCTCGCCTACGGCAACAACCTCATCATCTGCCCCGGCGGCGGCAACTTCCCCGGCAAGAAAGAGAATCTCGACGACTTCATGAAGATGCTCGTCGACTACTACAACACGGCAGCAGAGACCGCCGCCAAGTTCGGGTGCAAGGTCGGCCTCCACAACCACAAGGGCGAGTTCGAGCGGAAGCTCTCCAACGGCCAGACCTACTGGGACTACTTCTTCTCCAACACGTCCGAGAGCGTGTGCATGGAGCAGGACGTCGGCTGGACGACGGCGGCCGGCTGCAACCCGTGCATCCAGTACACCAAGTACCCGCACCGCTCCCCCACGCTCCACGCGAAGGAGAACGGCATGGGCTCGAAGAAGTTCGACGCCATCCTCGGCAAGCCGGGCGAGGGCGCAGTGGGCGTGGCCTGGGACGCGCTCTTCAAGGCGACCGACGCGGACGGCGTGAAGTGGTACGTGGTCGAGTGCGAGCGTCACTTCGACTCGCTCATGCCGATCACCGAGTCCTTCAAGTTCCTCCAGTCCAAGGGCCGTTGCTGAAGAATTGTTCACAAATGACAATTGCCATAATTGTTCATAAATGGCAAATTGTAAAGTAAAAGGAAAGACTCTGACATGAACCTCAACAGAAGAAACTTCCTGTTCGGCAGCGCGGCCGTGGCCGCGCTCGCCGGCAAGGCGAAGGCCGATCTTGGCCTCCGCGAGCTGAAGCCCGGCGAGAAGCGCACGGTCGGCCTCATCGGATGGGGCATCCAGATGCGCGGCGCGCTCTGCGGACAGTTCCTCGCGCATAAGGACAAAGTCCAGATCGTCGCCGTGTGCGACGTGAACCAGCTCCGCCGCGAAGACGGCGCAAAGAAGGTCAACGCCGCATACAAGAAGGCCGGCCTTCCCGAATGCTGCAAGGCCGTGGCCGACTTCCGCGACGTGGTGTACGACCCGAACATCGACATGGTCTGCATTGCGACGCCCGACCACTGGCACGCCTACATCGCCGTCGAGGCGATGAAGCACGGCAAGGACGTCTACTGCGAGAAGCCGCTGACCTTCAACGTGGACGAGTCCCGCAAGGTGATCGCCGCGCAGGAGAAGTACGGCCGCGTGTTCCAGACCGGCTCCATGCAGCGCGCATGGCCCGAGTTCCGCACCGCCGTGATGATCGTGCGCAACGGCTTCATCGGCGAGATCACGGACGTCGAGGCCAACTACGGCCGCGGCGGACAGAAGCTCGGCGGCCCGTCCCACCCGATCCGCTTCTTCGACGATCCGAAGAACGCGGCGAAGGAAGGTCGTCCCGCGCCGCACATCGACTGGGACATGTGGCTCGGCCCCGCGAAGTGGCGTCCGTATTCGGACCAGCTTGCGCCGCGCGGCACGAACGAGAGCTACCCGATGTTCTGGCGCTTCGACGACGACTTCGGCACCGGCTACAACGGCGACTGGGGCGCGCACCACCTCGACATCGCCCAGTGGGGCCTCGATATGGACAAGAGCGGCCCGTACAAGATCATCCGCTCCGACGAGCCGTACTCGACGGACCTCTTCCACGGCGGACGCCGCCAGTTCGGCATGAAGATGCTCTTCAAGAACAAGCAGGGCCATGACGTCGAGCTCTACCACGGGCCGTTCGGCACGTGGGGCACGGTGTTCTACGGCACCGAGGGCATCGTCGCCGTGAACCGCGGCAAGATCGCCGTGTGGAAGGGCAAGGGCGTGCGGCCCACGCCCGAAATCCGCAAGCAGATCGCCGACATGAAGTTCACCGGCATGGAAGTCATTGCCGCTTCCGTGGGCAAGGACTACGGCACGGACGCGATCTCCAAGAAGGATAACCGCCTCGACGCCGCGCTCAAGAAGCTCGTCGCCTACTTCAAGCTCGACACCGCTCCCGTGCAGGTCTACAAGACCACGTCCCGCAGCCAGGTGGAGAACTTCCTCCAGCACATCGAGGACCGGAAGCCCACCGCCTCGCCCGCCGAGACGGGCGGACGCAGCGCGATTCTGTGCCAGCTCTGCAACATGAGCTACGTGTACGACACGGGCTTTGACTGGGATCCTGTCGCGAACGACTTCGCGAACGGCACCGGCAAGGGCATCTCGCTCAAGCGCGACTTCTGCCGCAACGGCTGGGAAGTCGTCGTCTGACGCACCTGAAAGGTTGCGTTTACCTGTGGACACAGGGGAAGGTTGTACTTTCCATGTGTCCACAACTTTTTTATCCGTCGCGGCCAAATCGGGAGGGCCGCGCTCCGTCGCGGCCACAAGGTGGGGCGAGCCGCGCCGCAATTCCCCCAAAACCACGTTCCGCACCGTAATCTCACGCCCAAGGCTCGCCCCCCGATGCTCTATGTGGTTCATAAATCCCCCATGCGTAGCTCATAATTCCCCCCCCCCCTGCGTAGCTCATAAATCCCCCATGCGCAGTTCATAAATCCCCCCCTGCGTAGCTCATAAATCCCCCCTCCTATGGCGGCCCAGCCAACAGCGGGAGGGCCGCGCTCCGTCGCGGCCGCAAGGTGGGGCGAGGCGTCCCGCCGAGCCGGTCGAGCCGCAAGGTGGGTTAGTACGGCGGCTCGCCCACCTATCGGCTACCCCTGCATAGCCCGTATTTGGTAAAGCCTTTGTTTTGAAAACGGACCGAGTGCAAACAGTTGTGCCGTACGCGCCTTGTGCGCGCACCCAAGGCGAAGCATTTGGTTTGCCATTGGCTGAGTGCTTCGCACACCCCCCCTCCAACGGGCAAGTTGCCCGTGTTGTACTACTGACGGCTTCCCTAGTAGAACGGGCTGCCAGCCCGTTCAAATCCCCTCCAACGGGCAAGCTGCCCGTTGTACTACTGACGGCTTCCCTAGTAGAACGGGCTGCCAGCCCGTTCTACCCACCCCCAAAGGCTTGTGAAAGGTGGGTGCTTTGCTCGATTCTTTCCTCTGCCATCCCTGTACCGCGCGCGTCTTTGCGGAGCGCTTTGCCTTGTGCGGAGCATAATCTCACCGTTGGTGCGCGACAGGGCG
>CACWIW010000006.1 GCA_902761035.1 uncultured bacterium
CGCTATGCGCGCGCCTCGAGGTCTTTCATCGTGGCGATGGCCGTATGGATGTTCTTCTCAAGGTCCGCCTTGTTGCCCCAGCCGCATTCGCACGAGACGCCGCCCGTGTAGCCGATGCGCTTGAGCGCGGCGAAGTACGGAAGAAACACTTCCGTGTCATTCGCCCCGGGATAGGAGCGCTTACCCTTCGTGGCGATGTGGCAGTGCTTGAGGCATCCGCCGGCCTTGACTATCGAATCGGCGGATTCGCCGCCCTCAATCATGTGGAAGATGTCCGCAAGCAGCTGGATGCGCGGCGAATTGACCTCGTCCACGATCTTCTTGCCCTGCCAGACGAAGTTGACGACGTTCGACTCCTTCGGACGCAGCGGCTCGATGACCACCTGAACCGTCTTGAGGTCCGCAACGCGCTTCGCGAGCTCCGCGCAGAAATCGGAATATTGCTTCTCTCCCCTCTCGACGGCGGAGGGGTCTGCCTTCACAAGCTCCTTCGGAAGGTTCCGCGCGCCGCCGGACCCGAACACGATGGTCTTCACGCCGACCTCTTCCGCGCGGCGGAGCACTCTCTCCGCGTAGTCAAGGGCCGGCGCGAATTTGGCCTTCGGTCCCGTAAGGCGGAACTTGCCCGGGATGAAGCCGTTGCAGGAGCGGAGCGGCAGCGGAGCGGCAAGGATCTCGTCGCGGCGCTTCGCCCACTTGTCGGCGTTCGGCTCGTCCGGGATGAACGCGGAGGACGCACCCCACTCCCAGAAATCGTAGCCCGCCTTCTTGAGCAGCGGAACGTCCTTCGGTCCGCGGCATGCGCCGAACAGGATGCGCCCCTTCTTTCCAGTGCCGGCCAATCCCGTCCAAGCGCACGCACCCGCCGCCAATGCCAAAAATTCCCGTCTATTCACCATTTCACATTCTCCGCTTTGCACTTTACACTTTACATTTTACACTTTACACTCCCCACTCGCTCACCGGCTCCACGCAGGATTCATCCAGTTGCCGCCATTGCGGAAAAGACGGGTCGGACGGTCGCCGTCAGGCGCGGTGTCGATGATGAAGAGAGCCTGGTCGCGCGAGGCGACTATGTGACGGCAGTCGGCCGCCCAGCTGGGGTGCTCCCAGGAGCCGCCGTCCGTCACGAGACGGGCGGAACCTTCGCCCTGCGCGGGATTCATCACCGCCACGTAGTTCTGCCCGCCGCGCTTCGTGCACCAGGTGAGCATGCCGTCCGCGCCCCAGTCGGGGTTCGTGTTCTCGCCGCCCATCCGTCGGGACTCCAACAGGGCGACGCTTCCGAGGCCTTCATCGTGCGAGTCATGCGCGTGACGCGCTTAGTGGCGAAGTTGAGCACGTAGAGTTCGGGGTTCCCCTGGTAGGAAAGCACGATCGCGCACGACTTGCCGTCAGGCGACACCGCCGCACCGGTCGCAAGGCCCTTGAACTGCGCGAGCAGGGAACGGCGGCCCGTCGCCGCGTCGAGGCGGTAGACGAGAGGCGTGCGCTGCAGGAAGCCAGTGTAGTAGATGTCGTTCTTGTTCGGCGCCCAGCGCGGACCTACTACCGCGCGCCGGTCGCTAGTGAGCTCACGGATGTCGTATCCGTCGGGGAAGCACATGTAGAGCTCCGCGTTGTCCGGCCCCTTGCGGTTCACAAACGCGATGCGGTCCATCGCGAAACCCGGCCTCCCCGTGTGCGCCTTGACGATAGCGTCAGACATCTGCCGCGCGGCCATGCGCGCCGACTTGTCGTCGGAAACAGGAGCCGAGAGCGACACCTGCTTACCGGCGCCCGTAGCCGTAACCGTGCGGCCCGGCACGCCCGTGACGCGGATCTGGCCGTTGGGTCCCACCTGAAAGTACCCCGTCAACTCCAGGTTCCTTTGGAGAGACCTGTTGTACGCGGCGGCGGACGCGCCGCCTGCCGTCTCTATGGACACGACCACGCGGCTCGCGCCCTCCTTTGTGACATGGACCGTGGGCGCCGCTGCGAAGGCTGACGCAACCGCGCATACAATGAACGCGCAAACGAACTGACGCATTTCTAATACTCCTTTTTCTGTTTCTTTTGTGGACAAATGGATGGCATGTAGTATACCGAACCCCGCCGCTAAAAGCAATGCGAAATTAACAGAGTTATTTCAAAAATCATGGCGGCGGCTCCTCGCCAGCTACAAAGTAAACCCCCTTGCGCGGTTCCGGTACGGCGTGCCGACGCCGCTGGCGGTCAAGTTCCCACTCAAGCGGATGCGCCATCAGGCGGAAACGTCGCCATGCTGGGGCGGACTTGTCATGTTCAAGGATGCGCCGCGCAGCGGCAAGCTCCGCCTCAATGCGGTCGAGCGTCTCTACGGGATAGAGCGACCGCACCCGCGTCGCTGGCACGCTCACCGCAAGAAAAGCATCCTTCAAAATGCGATGCAGCTCGCGCAGGTGCGCACCGGCCTCCGAGCCGTAGAACAGCGTCCAGTGCTCGTCAAGCGCCGCTTCCGGGTTGAAACGCGCCCCGCCCCACAGTGCGCGGAACGCGCAGTACGTCTCGTAGTAGAAATGAAACGGAATGCACTGGCCGGGCAACGTAACCGGGTAGAGCCCGAGGTCTACGACGATCCCCGTATCGCCAAGGTCCTTTCCGAATGCCGCAATCGTCTCTGGCAGGAACTCGTTCGCCACGGCCTGTTCAAACGGGCTGTTGAAGGCGTTGTAGGTCCATATTTGCTGGACGGGACGTCCTCCTATAACCTCGGTCCAACGGTGGAGTTCGCGAACCATGAGGTCGCGTACCTGCGGGTTACGAATAAAGCGCGGCACTTTCGGCAGGCACACGCAGAGTTCCACGTTGTCGGGTAGACGCCGGAAACGCTCCTGCGTGGGCGCGTACGTACATCCTGCGTATGGCATGAGGATCAGCCGACGCCCCGGCAGACGCTCGTTGAGGCGCTCGGCGAGACGTTGGTAGAAGCGTCCGTAGATGTCCGAAAAGTAGCCGCACGGCCCCAGGGCAACGTTCGCGTCGGTGATGAGACCCTCTCGCTTCACGACTGGGTTCGCACGCATCTCCTCAAGAGTGCGGAAGGAGTCGCACTGTCCAAACACCACGGTACGCGCGTCGCAGATGGTGAATCCCTGCCTACGGTGCCCTTCCGGCGTGTCGTCGCGCGCAAGCCCCTCCACAAGGGCGTCTGCGAAATCCAGGTTCGTCACGTCAAAGTAGTTCTTCATGTGGTTCGTGGGGCAGTAGTAGAATCCGCCGTCGGGACGGCGGAGGAACGAAAGCCCCATCCACTCAGGGTGCGACGCCGCCCACGCTCGCGGTTCTGGCGAATGGTTCGCGCTGAACGGAACCGTGTGCGCGAGACGCGAGGCGGCACGCCAGTCTGAAATGCTTGCTCGCACGAGCGGCGTTCCAAGCGTGCGCGAGACGGTGGCGAGGTCGGGATTGAATCCACCGTCGCGGTTGCGGAAGCGCGGAGCGTCCGTATATGCACACGGCGCCAGCACCAGGTTCGTGCACGACGGGCGCACGCTGCCGTCCGGCCCAGGATAATAGTAGCGGCAACCGAGAAACCGCTCGATGAAATCGTACGCGCCCCAGAGCGTCGCCCCCGCGATCCTCACGCCGTTCGAAAACGTCGAGACGACGAACCCTTCCGGAGGAAGACGCGCAAGGTCGATTGGGGGCGGCGGTCGCGGGGCGACCGCCCTACCGGGTCCCACGAAAATGATGGCTCCCGAGGTGGCGGGCCTCCGCGCCAGTCCCCCCTTCGGGGTGGCGGGCCTCTGAGCCCGCAACTGCGATACGGGCGTCCCGCCCGTATCCACCACCTCCACCTCCTTGCCCGTGCAGAGGCCGATCTCGCGCCGCAACGTGCGCACGGCCTCGCGCACAGACCGGAAATCTCGCCCGGATGCATCGCGCGACCGCGCGGCCGCGGAGTCCCACATGATCACGAACCGCGGCACGCCATCCGACACGAGCGTGACTGGCGGATACGATGGCGTCGGCAGCGGCGTGACGGGATTCAGTGCCGGATGGACTAGCGGATCCCCGCCGAACGACGCCGCAGTGACAAGCACGGAAAAACATACGGCCATTACGGCGGTGTGGGATGCGGTTGCCATGCGGAAGGTTTTCAGCTGGAGCAGATAGCGATAACGTGCATCACGCCCGCATGCAGATCGTCAGCGCGCCGATCGTCTTGCCGGTGAGCGGACGCTCAAGCGGCACCGTCACCACGCGCTCCTCGCCCTCGGCGGGTAGCTCTTCGATGTCCAGCACGCCCTGCGCGATCACCTTGGGCACGTCCTTCTCACCGATCATTGCCGTGAGCGCGTCTATGGGCGCCGACGCGATGTCGGCATAGCCAACCATTGCCTTCTCCATGAAGTTCGCGCCCATCTTGAGAGCGTACTTGGCCGTGAGGCGCAGGAATCGCCGCACCTTCTGGATGCTGACGGGCTCAGTGATGGCGACGGCGATTCCGAAATGCCCCTCCACCTCCTCGCGGAACATGATGCGCTTCAGCCACGGCTCGCCCGTGAAATCGCACACGCCCTTGCGGAAAACCATCTCCCGCGCGCCGGACTTCTTCGCGATTGCCGTTCGGGGCCAGATCAGGTCGACCTGACCGATGTTGCGGCTCTTCAAAAGCCGCTTTTCGGGCACGCCGTTCAGTTCTGCCCGCACAAGCGTGAACTCAAGGTTTACCTTCGCTCTCTTTGTTGCTGCCATGTTTGCTCCTTTGTCTTCTGTTGGAGGTGTGTTTTTATGGCACAATTATACCAAAACCGTATCGTATGCGCTACACGCGCGCGCGAATTTATGATATACTACCCGCCGCAAAAGAGAGAAAAGGAACGACATGCTCATACGCACCAAATCGTACGCGCGCGCGGGTTTCCTCGGGAACCCGTCCGACGGCTATTTCGGCAAGACGATTTCGTTCGCATTCAGCAACTTCTCTGCGGAGATCACGCTGTACGAGACGCCGGAACTTGGTTTCGTGCCGGGCGACGTGGACGACTCCACCTTCGACTCGCCTGACGACCTGCTGAAGGACATCCAGCTTTTTGGCTATTACGGCGGCATTCGTCTGCTGAAGGCTGTCACCAAGCTCTTTTTCCTCTACTGCCGCGACAACGGCATCGCCCTGCCGCAAAAGAACTTCACGGTGCGGTACACCTCGAACATCCCCCGCCTCGTGGGCCTTTCCGGTTCCTCGGCTATCTGCACGGCGATGCTCAAGGCACTTCAGCAGTTCTACGGCGTGGAGGTACCAATCGAGTACGCCCCTACGCTCTGCCTTGAAGCCGAGCGCGACGAACTCGACATCCAGTGCGGCCTGCAGGACCGTGTCATACAGATGTACGGCGGGTGCGTGTTCATGGACTTCGACAAGGCGCTCGTGGAATCCAAAGGTTATGGCCGCTACGAGCGAATCGACCCGGCGCTTCTGCCGAACCTCTACATCGCCTACGATCCCAACCGCGCGGAGGTGTCGGGCACGTACCACAAGAAGCTCCGTGTCCTCTTCGAGGAGAAGAAGCCGGACATCGTGGCCGCGATGTCGGAATTCGCGGACATCGCCCAGCAGGGTCGCGACGCGCTCGTTGCCGGTCGGAAGGACGCCCTCCCCGCGCTCGTCAACGCGAACTTCGACCTGCGCGACCGCATCTTCAACGTCGCCGCCGCCAACCGCCGCATGGTGATGACCGCCCGCAGCGCGGGCGCCTCCGCCAAGTTCGCCGGCTCGGGCGGCGCCATCGTGGGCACCTACGAGGACGACGCGCAGTACGCGCGCCTCACGGAGACCCTCGCCGCGATTGGCTGCACGACAATCCGTCCGACAATCATCTGACAGACCTGGGCTTTCAATGGCGGCAACCCCGAACATCCATCTCTTCGTCGGCGAGGACTCCTACCTCGTCGATGCGGCCGCGCATCGCGTCATCGAGGCGGCCGTGCCGTCCGAACTGCGCGCGACGGCAGTCGAGACGGTGTCGGGCGAGGCGGAGAACATGGACGCGCAGCTCGCCTCCCTGCGTGAATGCACTGCCTCCATCCAGACGCCTCCCTTCCTCGACCCCGTGAAGCTCACCTGGTGGCGCGGGGTGACGTTCCTTCCGGGCGGCGGCGTGGGGGGACGCCTCGCCGAAGACGTCAAGGCCGCGCTCGAGAAGTTCGCGGAGAATCTGGTCTCCTCGCCCCTTCCATCCAACCAGGTGCTCGTGATCACCGCCACGAAGCTCCTCATGGCAAGTATCTTCGCGAAGCGGCTCAAGACGATTGCGCATGTCGTGGAGTTCGGCGGCGGCAAGGGCAAGGACCGCGCGCAGGACGCGCTTCTGCGCCTGCCCGACCTTGCGGACGACGAGAAGCTCACTTTCGCTCCTGGCGCCGACCAGGCGTTCCTCGCGAAAGTCGGGTCCGATACGCGCACGATCGTCTCCGAGCTCCAGAAGATGCGGGCCTACCTCGGCACGGAGCGCAACGAGGTGACGACGGAAGACGTCGCCGCCGTCACATCCGTGGGAGGCGACGAGCCGGAGCTGTGGGCGATCCACGACGCCGTTTCCCAGCGCAGTCCGTCCGCGCTCCTCAAGGCGCTCGCCCCGTATGAAAAGGACGGCGCGGGCATCCTCATCGCCACGGTCATGGAGAAGTACTTCCGCGAGGCGATCGTGTGCCGCGACGCGCTCGACCACGGATGGCTCGACAAGTGGGGCCGCTGGTCAGACAAGATGCCCCCCGCCGCGCGCGAGGCGCTTGACGCCGCCGGCTTCGGGCCAACGACGGCGAAGAATTCCTGGGCCGTCAAGAACGCAGTACGGCGCGCAATCCCCTTCACGCTCACCGAACTGCGCGTAGCGCGCTACCGCATGCTCGCCGCGCGAGAGAAACTAGTTTCGTCGGACGCCGGCGACGCGCTCGTCGTCTCCGAGCTCCTCCGCACCATTTCAAAACCAAGGACAAAACAACCATGCTAAAAAAACTGTTCTCAACGGAAACGAAGAAGCCCGGCGCATTTTTCCGCCGCATCGACTGGACGGCGTTCTGGAGCGCCACGGCGATATCATTCCTCGTGTATTTCTTCACGCTCGGCCCATCGGTGGGACTTGAGGACTCCGGTGAACTCGCCACGGCGGCCGACCACCTCGGCGTGCCGCACCCTCCGGGCTATCCGTTCTGGACGCTCTGCTGCTGGATCTTCTGCCGGGTGTTCTCATGGGTCACCTACATGGGCCAGCCCACGCCCGCCTGGGCCGTATCGCTGTTCTCCGCCGTCGCCGGCGCGTTCGCGGCCGGCTGCACGGCAATGCTCATCTGCCGGTCCGGGAGCGACATGCTCGACTCAATGGATTCGGACGCGACGGGGCGCGTCCCTCCCGAGGATGCGGCACAGCGGCATGCGCTCATGAGTTTTGCGGGCGGCCTCGGCGGCGCGCTCCTCTTCGCGTTCTCGCCGGTAGAGTGGTCGCAGTCCACTATCGTGGAGATCTACTCGCTCAACGCCCTCTTCCTGATGGCCGTGTTCCTGCTCTCCTACCGCTGGATGCGCCAGCCGTCGCACAAGATCCTCTGGCTTACGGCGTTCATCTTCGGCCTTGGCCTCACGAACTACCAGGTGCTGCTCATGGCCGCGCTGCCGCTCGCCGTGATCATCTTCTTCAAGGACATCCGTCTGTTCCGCGACTTCGTGCTCATCCTCATTCCCGTCGCGCTCACGGCGCAGGTGTTGCAGATAGGCAGCAAGCTGCGCGCCTCGGCGGGGATGGCCGCGGACGTGATCAACAAGTTCGACCCAGTCATGTCCACGCAGAGCTGCCCGAACGAAATACTGCTCTGGCTCGCCTTCGCGTTCATTATCGCGGCGCCGATCGTCGGAAAAGTGCTCGCCTTGCGCAAGCAGCGGCAGGACGTCGTACTCATCGGCGCGGTCGGCACGGGACTTGCTGGCGCAGCCCTCATCCTGCTGGCCATTCTCACAGGTGGAAAGGAAACGTGGGCCAACCCGGACTTCGCACCGCTCCTCGCCCCGTCGCAGTACGCCTGGATAGCCCTGTTCCTGGCGGCGACATGCGTCCTGTCGCTGGGCGCAGTGTTCGCTCCGGCTGACGCGCCGCTCTCCGACCGCCGCGTATGGGGATGGCTCGCGGGCGCCGGTTTCTGCGCCTTCATCGCTGTGTCCGTAGCCGCCGGCATAAAGGCCGCGGGGAGCGCCGGATACCGTGGCGAGGCGTTCAGCTGGCTGAAGCCCACTCTCATGCTGCTCATGGGAATCGCCCTGCTCGTGGGCCTTTCACTGCTCACGCCGCGCAAGCGCGGACTCGCCTTCGCTGTTCCCGTCGCGTCCGTCCAGCTCGTCGTGTTCATCCTCCTCTCCAAGGGCGCGATGAACGGCCTCACGCATCCGACCACCTGGTGGTTCTACTGGCCCTGCATTTGGAATTTCGTCATTCTCGGCCTCGCCACCGTCGCGTTGCCGAACGGCAGGGCAATCGGCCCGGCGATGTTCTTCGCCGAACTCGGCGTGAGCTTCTACGCCTACATGCCAATCGTCTCGGACCTCCGCAACCCGCCGATGAACTGGGGCTATCCGCGCACATGGGAGGGATTCAAGCACGCAATCCTGCGCGGACAGTACGAAGCCATCAAGATGCCGTCCATCTTCACTAGCGATGGATTCGACCTGTTCTGCAAGCAGATGGGCTTCTACTTCCAGGACCTCCGAATGCAGTTCACGCTCGTCGCCGCCGCGCTGGCGCTCATCCCGTTTGCCCTCTGGAGAGGTCTGGTGAAGACTAAGGAGAAGCTCGTCACCATACACGCGGCCAGCATCGCCGTGGGCTTCTACGTGGTCACGGCCGCGCTCGTCATCGTGTTCTCCGAACTGTTCGCCGGTGAAGTGCCTGGCCGCGTCGACAAATACCTCCTCCTCGTCATGGCGCTCACGGCCTTCGTGGGAGTGGGCGCGATGCTCGTGCGCCAGACGCTTGTGATCATCCGCCAGCTGCGCGGGAAAGACGTGCTGCCCGAGAACCCAGACGCCCCGCTGCGCGTAAGGTTCCTCGCGGACGACATCACGCAGCAGTGGCTCATCGCAATCGGCTCCTGCTTCGCCATCATGTCGTTCTTCCTCGTCGCCCTCGCCAATGTCAAGGGCGACATCCAGGACGGATTCATCCAGAAGGTCAAGTTCATCTCCTCGCACGGCATGTTCTCTCTCTGGATCGGATACGGCCTCGTAGTGGGCCTCGTCGTGGCGAACCGCATCGTGAAGAAGCTGTTCGACAACAACGACTCCGCGCAGCGCATCTGCTTCGCCATCCTCTGCGCCGGCGCGGCCTGCACGGCCCTCATCCCGATATACGAGAACTACACGAACGACAAGCTCGTCTTCGCCATGGGCTCGGCCGAGCAGAACGGCCACACCTTCGGCTGGCAGTTCGGCAACTACCAGCTGCGCGGCGCGAACGCGATACGCGAAGAACTCTCGCCCGACGAGGAACCTCTTCCGAACCCGCTCTGGCCCGAGAAAATGGGACCGTCGGCCGTCTTCTTCGGTGGTACGGACCCGGGGCGTTTCGTCCCCACCTACATGATCTACTCCGCCAACGTGCGTCCCGACGTTTACCTCATCACGCAGAACGCCCTCGCCGACGACACCTACATGAGCGTCGAGCGCGACCTCTACGGCGACGACATCTGGATTCCGTCCAAGGACGATTCCGCCGCCGCGTTCTCTGAGTACGTTACCAGCTTGTCGCCCGAGGAGCGCGCCGCAAAGGGCGTGGTCACGGAAAACGGGCGAGTCCAGGTCACGGGCGCGCTGAGCGTGATGGACATCAACGGCATCCTCACCAGGAAGATGTTCGACCACGAGCGCCTCCGCCGCGACTTCTACGTGGAGGAAAGCTACGTCATCAAGTGGATGTACCCCTTCCTCACGCCGCACGGCTTGATCATGAAAATCAACGCCGAAGAGAACGCCCTGAACGACTCCATCATCCGCAACGACATGGAGTTCTGGGACTGGTACACGCGCCGTCTGCTGAAGGACCCTGCCTTCCGCCGCGACTTCCCCGCGCAAAAGAGCTTCTCCAAGCTCCGCGCTGCCATCGCCGGACTCTACTCCGACACCCGCTACAAGACCCGCAGCGACGGCGACTTCCAGAAATACAACGGGTTAGCGGCACAGGCCTTCCGCGAAGCCGTGTCCCTCTACCCCGCCTCGCCCGAGGCCACGTTCCGCTATATCCAGGATATCCTCGGCACGGCCAGCAAGTGGGACGCGATCCTGGACATGGTATGCTACACCGACCGTGTGGACCCCAACAACTCCCGGACGAAGGACATACGTAAGCACGCACAGGCCGCTCTTGACGCCATGGCAACGATGAACGCCCTTCTCGTCAAGCACATGCCGGAGGGGAAAAAGCCAGACGTCACGCGCGCGCCATTCCCCGCCGAGGTGCTGAAGAAACTCTCCGAAAACGAACTGGACGCCCTCGCGGAGGCCAGGCTCGCATACGCAGAGGCAAACCTCATCTTCGGCCGCGTGCAGCTCGCATACCAATCCGTCGCCTTGCTCCAGAGCAACCCAGCACATGCGAACAGCTACGACCGCCTCTGGCGCTCGGCCATGATCTTCCAGCGTCTCCGCAGTTACCAGCAGGCGGCAAAGAACATCGTGGACGCCTTGAAGTTCCCCGAAGCCAACAAGTATGAAAGACTGCACGCCGCTGCGCTCATGCTCGCCCAGGGCGGACGGAAGGACGAGTGTGCGGAGGTCGTCAAAACCCTGATGAAATTCCCCGAGGCGTCGAGCTTCGACTCGCTCATCCAGTACGCCGACCTCCTAGACAAGTGCGAAAAGCCGGACGCGGCCGTCCAAGCCATAAGCGCAGCGCTGCCCATGGCGGACAGGGCCAATCCGTCCAGCATCTTCACGGCGGCGGAACTGCTCCTGAAGATCGACTCCACCACATACGCGCCGTATGTCCTCGGCAAACTCCTGCAGCCGCTCCAGCGGCGCAAGGGCATTTCCTGGAACGACATAGCCCACTTGGGAGAGCTGTTCATCCGCTGCAATGCGCTGGAGGACGCTCAAAAGTGCTACTTGGACTACGCGCGCGCCTCGAGGAATCCTGACGCCTATCTCCAGGCGGCCCTCGTCTGCGTCCAGGCCGGCAACACAAAGGAGGCGCGTGAGGCCTTGCAGACGGCCGCGCAGCTCGATCCCGCGCGCGTGAGGTCAGTGATCGGACAGGAGCCCTGGAAGAGCCTCTACCGCAAACTCCGTCCCTGATGCTGTTCGACCGCACATTCCACCCCGACGAGGCCAACCAGGCCTTTACGACGGGACGCCTCCTCGAGACCGGCCGATACACGTACCAGCCGCAGGACCACCATGGTCCCACGCTCTATTACGCCGCCGCCGCCCTCCAGAGGGCGGCCTGCCATGGCGACACGGTCTCGCTCGACGGTACGCTTCTGCGCTGCACACCCCTTGTATTCGCGGCCCTTGCGCTAGTCTTCGGCATCTTCGCCCTAAAGCGCCTCACGAAAAGCTTCTTCCCCGGTCTGGTGTTCGCCGTGCTGCTTGGCACGTCCCCCTTCTTCGCCTTCTTCGCCACCGACTTCATTCAGGAAATACTCCTCGCATGTTTTCTCGTCATGATGTTCTGGGCCGGGACGGGCTACCTCTGCCCCGGAACGAAATGGAAGACGGGCACATGGGCTCTTTTCTTTGGAACTGCTACCGCACTCGCCTTCGCCACGAAGGAAACATGCCTGATTTCATTTGCCGCAGCCGCCATAGCCACCACCCCGTTCATCGTAAAACGAATGTCATTCGACGCCATGCGCTCACGCACGCGCGACGTCATTCTGGCAATCCTCGGTTTCCTCATCGTCGCATCCATTCTCTACTCAGATTTCGGACATGACTTCCACGGCGTCTACAACGCCTTCATCGCCGCGCCTCTCTCCTACCTCGGACGTGCCGCCGGCGATGCGACGGCCTCAACGGGCGCGAACTGGCACGTTCATCCCTGGTGGCAGTACTTTCGCTGGCTCTATGACGGCAATTCCGGTCTGCTCTTCTTATCTCTCGTCTCGGTGTCATGTGGCGCATTTGCGGCATGGCATAGAGCGTCCGAAACCATATCGCGGGCATTCTGCTTCACGCTCTGCTACGCGCTTGCCACGCTCGCCATCTACTCGCTGATCCCGTACAAGACGCCGTGGTGCGCAGTGCAGATCGAGATGCCGCTTGTACTCGCATCGGTGCTTGGACTCGCCTGCGCGGCAGAGGCGCTGCCCCGTTTCAAATGGATTCCTCTCGTAGTTCTCCCCGCGCTTCTCCTGACGTTCAACGTCCCCGCGCTCGTGCGGATGAACCGCGATCCCGATTCCACGGCGAATCCCTGCAACTACGCGGCCGCATCGCCCGAGGTGAAGGAGCTTGCCCAAACAGTCGCCTCCGCAATGTCATCCGCCACGAACCAATCACCCTTCATCGCCGTGGCCCTGTCCGCCGCCGATACGTGGCCCTTCCCGTGGTACAACCGCCCCTACGAAAATATGACGGGCTACTGGGATTCCTTCGACGATCTCAAGCGCCTTGCCGAAACTGGCATCAAGCCAACGGTCGTGATCGTTCCAATGGAGGAAGGCCACCTCGTGCAGCCGCTCTTCCCCCACCTGAAGCACACGAAGCGCTTCTACATGCGCCCGCGCATCCCCGAACGCAAGGTCAAAGGCGTGCGCGTCCGCGTGTTCTGGTAATCCCAAACTCCTCGGTCGATTTTCTCACGTATTCCGCTAGATGACCGACAACTCGATTGCGATTTCTCCAAAACCGCCCCGAACGATGAGGCTGTGATCCCCTTCCAGTCGATTGTCCAATCCGGCGCGGAGGGGATGTTGAACGGAAGCGCAATCATCCCGCCGCCGCCTTCGGTATCGGCATCCCCGCATCGGCCGTTCGTCTCGCACCATTCGCGCAGATGTTCGATCTGGCCGGTCGTTGCCACATCTTATACTTCCATCCACACGCGGCGGCGGATGTAGTCGGTGTAGGAAAGGATGATCTTCACCACCTTCTCGCCCACATTCGGCATCGAGTAGTCCGCCACGTGGCGCACCTTGCCGCACACCGTCAGCTGCGCAAGGCCCTGGAGGATGCGCTCCTTCGAAAGGCCCGTCATGATCACGGCCGCCTCCTCCATCGCCTCCGGACGCTCATGCGCCTCGCGCAGGTTGAGCGCCGGGAAACCGAGGATGCTCGACTCCTCGCTGATCGTGCCCGAATCGCTCAGCACCGCCTTCGCGTTGAGCTGGAGGGCGAGGTACTCCGTGAGGCCCATCGGCTTCATCAGCTTCACGAACTTGTCGAACGTCACGCCCTTCTTCTCGATCATCTTGCGCGTGCGCGGATGCGTAGAGACGATGATCGGCAGCTTGTACGTGGCCGCGATCTCGTTCAGCGCCTCGACGAGTCCGAGGAAATGATGCTCCTCCGCGATGTTCTCCTCGCGGTGCGCGCTCACGACGAAGTACTTCCCCTTAGCGACGCCGTTCGCCTTCAGCACCTTCGCGGCGCTGCGCTTCACCTTCGGCATCTGCGCGGCGAGCACCTCGCACATCGGACTGCCCGTCTTGATCACCTGGTCGGGCGGCAGACCCTCGCGCAACAGGTACTCGCGGGCGATGTCGCTGTAGCAGAGGTTGATGTCGCTGATGTGGTCGACGATCTTGCGGTTCGACTCCTCCGGTACGCGCTGGTCGAAGCAGCGGTTGCCCGCCTCCATGTGGAAGATCGGGATGTGGCGCTTCTTCGCCGCGATCGTGCAGAGACACGAGTTCGTATCGCCCAGGACGAGAAACGCGTCCGGCTTCACCTCCTCCAGCACGGGGTCGATCGCCTCGAGGATTTTTCCCGCCGTCTCGGTGGCATTGCGTCCCGCCGCACTCAGGAATTGGTCGGGCTTTCGCAGACCGAGGTCCTTGAAGAACACCTCGTTCAGCTCATAGTCGTAGTTCTGTCCCGTATGGACGAGCACGTGGTCGATCGCCGGACTCGCCTCGAGCGCCTTCATCACACACGCGAGGCGGATGATCTCGGGACGCGTCCCGACAACCGTCATGACCTTCAGCTTCTTCATCTCCTTCAGACCTCCTCGCGGAACGTGTCCGGACGCTGCGGGTCGAACACCTCGTTCGCCCACATCACCGTCACCATGTCCGTCGTTCCCAGATTCTCAATGTTGTGCGTGTAGCCGGGCGGGATGCGCACGACCTCCAGCTTCGCGCCACTCACGCGGTACGTAATCACCTGCGCGTCGGGGTCGTCCATCTTGCGGAACCGGATTGCCCCCTCGCCGCTCACCACGAGGAACTTCTCGTGCTTCGTGTGGTGCCAGTGCTGTCCCTTCACGATGCCCGGACGCGACACGTTCACGCTCACCTGTCCGCGCTCGGCGGTGTGCAGGATTTCCGTGAAGCTCCCGCGATTGTCGCAGTGCATCGTGAGCGGGTAGGAGAACTGGTCTTCGGGCAGGTAGCTGAGGTACGTCGCGTAGAGCTTCTTCGCGAAGCCATCCCGCTGGTCCGGCACGTTGAGCGTTTGCGGCTCATCCACAAACGTCTCAATCAAATCAACAATCTCCCCCAACGTCTTCGTATAGCTCGGCTCAACAGAGAGAACCGGTAGGGCGCGCGCCCCGCGCGCGCCGCCCCCTACCAAACCCAAACACTCCACAAAACTCTCTACCACATCATCGATGTACACCAATGTCACGGTCGCGGCGCGGTCGCGCACCTGGATGTCGAGTCCGCGCGCACGGTTGTGGCACCACGTGGCGACGGCGCTGTTGTAGTTCGGCCGACACCACTTGCCAAACACGTTCGCCAGCCTGTACACGAACACCGCCGCCCCCGTACGCTCCCCATACGCGCGCACCGCGTCCTCCGCCGCGCGCTTGCTCACGCCGTAGGGGTTGTCCAGCGCGGCCTGGATGCTTGAGCTCAACAGCACGGGCACGGGACGCCGTTCCAGTAGCGCGAGCAGTTCCTCGGTGAACCCGGTGTTGCCCGTCGCGAACTCGGCGAGGTCCTTCGGACGATTCACGCCCGCGAGGTGGAATACGAAGTCGCATGTCCCCGCCCACTCCGCCAGCTCTTCCGGCGTGTTGTCGAGATCATAGCGCAGAACCTCAACGTCCTCCATCCGACTCAAGGCCAGACACAGATTCCGCCCCACGAACCCCTTCGCACCAGTCACCAACACGCGCATGATGGCAATCCTCCTTATGCGTTGTCCAGACCGAACGCCTCGCGCACACACGCGAGCTTAAGGAGCAGCTTCTTCATGCCTTCGACGTCAAGCCGCTCTGTGTTGTTCGAGTCATAGTCCTCGATCGTCGGCGCGATCGTCTTGCCTTCCACGAAGTACTTGTCGTAGTTGAGGTCGCGCGTATCGGCGGGAATACGGAAATAATTACCCATGTCAATTGCCTTGTCCATCTCCTCGCGCGTCACGAGCGTCTCGAACTTCTTCTCGCCGTGGCGCGTGCCGATCACCTGCATCTTCGAAGACGATCCGCTCAGCTCGAGGATGGCCTGCGCGAGCGTGCCGATCGTGGCGGCAGGAGCCTTCTGCACAAAGAGATCGCCATTTACGCCGTGTTCAAAGGCGAAGAGGACAAGATCCACCGCCTCATCGAGCGTCATCATGAAGCGCGTCATGTCAGGATCGGTCACGGTGATGTCCTTGCCAGCCTTGATCTGTTCAATGAAGAGCGGAATCACGCTGCCGCGGCTCGCCATCACATTGCCATAGCGCGTGCAGCAGATTGTGGTTCGGGCATCGCGACCGAGGGCGCGGCCCTTGGCGATCGCGACCTTTTCCATGAGAGCCTTCGACATGCCCATCGCGTTGATCGGGTAGGCGGCCTTGTCCGTGGAAAGCACCACCACGCGCGAGACGCCATGCGCGATGGCGCTCTCGATCACGTTGTTCGTACCGAGCACGTTCGTGTGTACGGCTTCTATCGGGAAAAACTCGCAGCTCGGTACCTGCTTCAATGCTGCGGCGGCGAACACATAGTCCACCCCACGCATCACGCCGTCCACGCTCGCACGGTCGCGCACGTCGCCGATGTAGAACTTCACCTTGTCGTTCTGCAGCTCGTGGCGCATATCGTCCTGCTTCTTCTCGTCACGCGAGAAGATGCGGATTTCGCGGAAGTCGTTGATGCACCGCTTCAACACGGCGTGGCCGAAAGAACCCGTCCCGCCGGTAATCAAGAGTACTTTGTCGTCAAACATGGGTAATAGTATATCACATTTTTCGGCGTCTAAAGTCAAAAGTCCAAAAACCTTTGTCTTTCGTCATTTGTCTTCTGTCCTCCATCCCCAAGGAATTGTGCTATACTATCCGCGCACATGAGCAAAGTCTTAGTCATCGTCGAGCGGTTCTATCCCGAGGATTTCCTCGTGAACGACCTTGTCGCGGAGTGGAAGAAACTCGGCGACGAGGTGGAAGTGCTCACCCAGGTGCCCAGTTACCCCTTCGACCGCATCTTCGACGGCTACAAGAACAAAGCCTACCAGACCACGCGCGAATACCTCGACATTCCCGTCCACCGCGTGAGCACCATCTTCGGCTACAACACGAGCGTGAAGCGCAAGGTGCTCAACTACCTCCACTTCGGCTGGATGACGTTCTGGTGGGCGCTCTGGAACGGACGCAAGTACGACCGCGTGTTCGTGTACCACACGGCCGCCCTCACGATGGCGAGCGCCCTCTTTGCGCTCAAGACCGTCTGGCGCAAGCCCACCACGATCTGGACCCAGGACCTCTGGCCCGACGCCGTCTGGGGCTTTGGCTTCCGGCGTACGCGCGGACGCGAAGCGTTTCTCAACTGGTTCGTGCGCCGCATCTACAAACGCTGCGACCGCATCTGCGTGAGCTGTCGGGGGTTCGTGCCGCGCATCCGAGAAATCTGCAACCGCGAGGCCGAATTCATCCCGCAGTGGGACCCCGCGCCGATGGACCTTCCCCCATCGCCGCCACACGCGGGAATTGTCTTCATGTTCGCGGGCAATCTCGGCGTACCGCAGGATCTCGACAACGTGCTCGAGGGCTTCACCCACGCGAACATCCCCGGCGCGGAACTCCACTTCGTCGGCGGCGGCGTACAGCTCGAACACCTCAAGGAGAAGGCGGCAACGTGCGGCGCGTCGGTCAAGTTCCACGGACGCCAGCCGAAGGCGGACATGCCGCGCTGGTTCGCGCAGGCGGACGCGCTGATCATTTCGCTCACGCCAGAATACCAGCTCACCCTGCCCGGGAAGTTCCAGAGTTACATCAAGACCGGCAAGCCGATTCTCGGCATCCTCCTCGGCGACGCACGCGAACTGATCGAGGAACACCAGCTCGGCATCACCGCCGACCCCGATGACGTCACCGCCATCGCCGATGCCTTCCGTCGCATGGCGGAACTCATCCGCCGCGGCGACGGTCCATCCTGTGGCGCGCGCGCGCGCGAGCTCTCAGAGCAAATGTTCGACCGCTCGCGCCTCATCGCCGCGCTCCGCGCGTAGCCATCACAATGTCCAAGGTCCCAAGTCCTAAATCCTTTGTCTTCCGTCCTCTGTCCTTTGTCCTCTTCCCGTTTTAGGACAGAAGACGAAAGACAAAAGACAAAGGCCTTTAGGACAGAGGACAAAAGACGAAGGACAAAGGCTGGAGGACGAAAGACTAAAGGACGAAAGACGAAGACCGGCGCTTCGCACGTTCCTTGAAGACCGAGCGACTTGCTGCGGCTCACACGTTTCGCGTGAAGTCGCACTCCGGATACCCGGTACAGCCCCAGAACTCGTTCCCTGCGTTACGGCCCTTGCGCGCCAGTATCTTGTGGAGGTTACGCCCACATCGCGGACATTTCGGGGTGTCGCCGTGGTTCACACGCGCGTTCTCGTCGCGTACCGCGATTCGTGCCCGGCTCATCCGCTCGGTGAAACCGCCCTCCACGAGGAACGCATCGACCGTCTTGTCCATCTGGCCCTTCAGGAGCGCGGCGGCCCGGCGGATGGTAATCAGGATCGCATTCGCGGCAATGAGCGGGTCTTCGTTCTCCAGCCATTCGACACAACGCAGCCGCATCGCCAGGATGTATTTCCCGAACTCATGATCAAGGTCGTCCAATGCGTCGAAAGCGTCCAGTTGCAGTGCCTTGACCGCCTGATAGCGTTCGTCAGACTGCGACCACGGCGCTTCGCCTGCATCCACAAGGTAGACTTCGTAATCACCGGCCAACTCGTCAAGCGAGCCCTTCGCGACATCGAGCTGACGCAGTTCCTGTTCTTTCGAGGTTGCGGCACGGGATGAGGCCTCCACGATGTTCTGGCGTGCGCTCCTGGCTGCGCCGACCATCTGTCCGACGGTCTTGCCGAGGGCATCGTTCTTGTAGTTGAAGTTGCGCTTGCAGAAAAGCGTCGTCGCATGATACACGAGGCACGTGAACCCGAAGGAGTACATCTTTCGGTATCCGCCGTAATGGCCAATGATCCGAAAACGTCCCGTCGCTTCGCGCGTCACGTGGTCCAAGGTCCTAAATCCTTTGTCCGTTGTCATCTGTCCTTTGTCCTTTCTCTTTTTTAGGACAGAGGACGAAGGACAAAAGACAAAGGCCCGTCGCTTCGCGCGTTCCATTGTCCAAAGTCCTTTTGTCCTATCATCCTCTGTCCTTTGTCTTATGTCCTTTGTCCTCAATCCTGTTGCTTCAGCAAATACCTGTTCGACACGATCTTGAAATGCGTGTCGTCGATCCCGTCCGAAGCCTTCAGCACGATTCCCTCCCGCTCGTTGCCGCGCAAGGTCTTGCCCTCTGCAAACTGAAGCGCAGCATCCATGGTCGTGACCTCGTCAAAGAAAGGGAAATCCTCATGCAACACCTGCACATGCGGAATCGCAAGCTTCGCGCAAAACGCCACGCGGTCGCGCGGCATCATGAAACGCTGTGCGCACACATCCCAGATTCTGAAAACATGGAACTCGTACTCCGGGTAACGGTCACGGTCGGCGTTGATTCCAGGACCGACCAATTCACCCTGCAACGCGATCTCAAGGTGCGATTCCTCAAAGACCTCCCTGAGCTTCGCCTCGATGTCGTATTTCACGGCAACCTGCCAGAACGCAGAGACCGTGCCCCCTTCCATCGGACGCTTCAGCCGCAGGTTCCGTGAGCAGACGCCGAACGGCTCCTCGGGATCGATTGTCGGCGAAAAGAACATCGTCGCGGACGAACCGTCGTCTTTCGCCGTGATTTCAAAGCGACGTCCCTTCAGCGACGTGAAATACTCGGTCAATCCTTGAAGCCGCTCCTCGTCGCTCTTTGGAATGTACGAAGGGAACGCCCCCATCGCGTCGGCGTTCAGCGGGTTCCCCATGGCGGGCTGCAACTGTTCCTTCACTTCGTCATAGTGGTCGACTTTCAGTAGGGCAGTAAGGTCTGCACCCTCAGCCATTCCCTCCGCCTCGGGAAAAGCCGAAGCGGGCATAAGCAGCCCCTGCGACACAACGCCGCGAAGTTTCGCGGTCTTGATGCGGAACCCCTCGCGAAGCACGCCACCGCTCTTTGACACGAACTTGCGAAGACACCGCTCGCGCAGAAACGCATAACGCTCGTCGTCCGGCGGGAGATAGCTGTCGATTTCAAAGTAGACAGCCCTGTCGCCCGGCGCGAACTCATCGCGCCCGGTGACCACGCGCCACCCCTTGCCCTTCATCGTAGCCACGGAAAGCCGTTCCGTATCGGGGATTGGATCGCACGAGGCGATCTCCACCACTGATGCCAGTTTTCTCATTGAGACACTCCTGTTGTTACTCTGTTGAAACGGCCTTGCGGCCGCCATGCGGCATCCTCGCCACTCGACAGTGACGCCGCACCAGCAGTAACCCCACGCAGGAACAGCTCTGCATGGTCAGGAATAGGCCCTGCCTCGCCAACCCTTTCGGGCATTCCGCGTTTTTCAGCGGATGAACTCGCTACCCGGCCCAAGAGGATCCCATGCACTCCAGTCATGGGTCCCGTCCGGACGGCTCCCGCTGTATAGCCCCACCGAGGGCATCAATTCCCGAGAGCGTCGATAGTGTAGCACACCCCTCACTGTGGCACAAGCGCAAAATCCCTAAAAAAACGAGCGGCAGCGCCACCGCGCCGCCGCCTTCTCACACCGTCCAAAGTCCAATGTCCAAAGTCCTACATCCTCTGTCTTCTGTCCTCTGTCCTTTGTCCTCTCGTCCCGTCCCATCCTTTGTCTTCTGTCCTCTGTCCTTTGTCCTCTTCCCTTTTAGGACAAAAGACGAAGGACAAAAGACAAAGGCCTTTAGGACAAAGGACAAAAGACAAAGGTGAAGGACGAGCGACTCCCCCCTAGCCCCCCACGCGCCAAGCGGCGCGCGCGTCCTGTTCTGCGGCATATCATGCCGCAGTCCCCTCACATCCCCCTCCAAAAAAATCAGCGGCGGCACCACCGCGCCACCGCTCACCTCACGCCATCCAGCCACAAACCACTACCAACTACCCCTTCAACCCATACCGCCTCACCGTGCGCTCGCTCTCAACCATCCGCCGGCGGCCAGATGCATCTTCCACAAGTTCAAAAGCTGGAGCGGTCATCTGGAATCCCATGCTCGCCCACTGTTGCTCAAGTTGGCGGCGGTAGAGAAGATACGTATCAATCGTAAACCCGCCGACCACACCTATCATCCAGAGGATGCCCCCCGTTCCCCCAGGCGAAAAAAGCGTCGCCTCACCCATGTTCGTAACGAGCATGACAGTAAACAACGAAAGTGTGACGATATATTTGCGCCGAACACAGGCACCACAAAACGAAAAGATGAAAATGAGGAAGCACGTTTCCCCAAGTATCCCCGTCTCCCCCAGCACCATCACAGGCGCAACGCCTTTCTCAATAGGGGCGGAAAAGATGAATCCCTTACTGCGTGCCACAAGATCTTGCGTATATTCGGCCACTTGGAATCCGCTTCCAATCAAAGGCTTGCGCTTGAACTCATAAAGACTTTGCTCCATCAACCCCAGTCGACTTGACGTCATCGCCTCGCCCAATGACCGTTGATCCTCCTCTTCCTCATTCGTCTTGCGCATCCACCGCGACATGGTTCCCGTAGTCAACTGGGCGACAACGGCCACAACCACGAGCAAGGCACCACTCACCATGATTCCCCGACTGAGACGTTCCCGCAACCCCGGCGGCAACTGAACTTTTCGCGCCGCATAAAACGCACTCATATACATCGCGGCAACAACGGAAATCAGACCTACACGCGACCGCGTCATATAGACAAGCGGCAGAGCGAAAACAATGATGCTCAGATGCAACCAGCGGAAACGACGTTCGAGGAGGAGCATGTCGCAGAGCACCCATCCCACCGTCAACGCGAGAAGTGGCGCAAAGGTCTGCGCGTGGTTCGTTATACCACCAAAAAGGGACATACCTCCCGCTGCCTGTATCTGCTGGTAGACCTCATCGGCCACTGCAAATCTATCGTTCTCAAGCCACCATTGAAGAGTTGTGGAATAGCCGATACTGGGTATGGCCATCATCGGGATACTGCCAAAAACCAACACAAACGCCAATGCAAGGAAGAAACTCCGAAGAACAAGTACATCTTTCGGGCGTTCCTGGAGATTCTGTGTGCCAAACCAAATGCCAAACAGGAAGACACAAAAGTTTGTCAACTTGATCAGGCTCACGCTGGGAGCCCATCCATCCACCGACGAAACGATTGCCGCCAGGACAAAAGGAACAATCCCAATCAGAGGCAACTTGTGCCGTCCCTGCCGTGACGCGCCACGCATAGCCAATATCAAGCCAATCAGAAGAGGTCCAAAGCGAATTGAAGCACCCCATAAAGACGACGCAGCCCCCGTGATCCCGTGGTTCAGGATGGCAAAAAAAGGCATCATAACGAAAAACACAAGCGCCCATCCCAAATTGTTCGCGAATGCCATGCATACACCAACCAAGGTATAAACAGGCATGATGTATCCACGCGTCAGACGGCAAAGGACAATGGTAAATACCGTAAAGATCACCATTCTAAAGGTGAGCTTATAGATGTCCGTGTCTTTATAAAAATTCGACTGGTTCATGTGGAAAAATAGTATATCATATTTGGTGGGTGACGTGTACGCGCAAAAAGAATGACCTACCGCTGTCGCTGTCGCAAATCACGAACAAGTGAGTCGATCATGAATTGATACCACATCTGCATACGGGCGAACTGCCAGCCGGCGCGCCCATCGAGAAATCCAAGATGGAAGAAATACGTGTAGCAGAAACGCAGGAACGGACGGAAAGGTAAATGGCGGGCAAGGCGAATCAAGCTCCTTCGACGCGCCATTTTCCCGGAGACTTCTCCGTCCACGCATTCGTCTTTCACCAGGAGTTCAGCTTCTCGACGGGCATAATCCACATGTTTCGCAAACCATTCGGTAAGCCCCTTGGAGAAATTGTAGTGGATGTACGGTTCCTTCAAATACCCAATTCCCCGCTGTGCCGCACCCTCGCGTTGACCATGGCCATGCCCCACGAACCGAATCTCACCGAGTTTGTGGAATCGCATCTGGTAAACAGGAAATCCCGTTGACCTTTTCAACCACTTGCCCCACATGATGTTTTTGTAGGAGCAGTAGTAGGCGCTCTTCTCGTCCTTGCGCACCACGTCATCGCACTCTTCCTTCAGCGCATCCGTAAAACGCTCGTCGGCATCGAGATCGAACACCCACTTGTACTTGAAGTCCGCATTGTCTATGGCGTAGTTCCGCTGGTCGCCAAAGTTGTCAAACTTGCGCGTCAGCAACTTGCACCCACGCTCCCTGGCGATTTCAACCGTGCGATCTGTGGAGCCTGAATCCAACACCCAGATGTCGTCACACCACGAAATCGAATCAAGACAGGCGGGAAGATTGCCTTCCTCGTTGTATGTCAGGATCAGGATGGAAAACATGTCATTCTCCCTCGTATCCATTCGGGAATCTCTGATGGGCAGCCCACGCATCGCGCACAATGGATTCGACATCGCTATGTGTCGGATTCCACCCCATCACCTCGCGCGCCTTCTTGCCACTCGCATACAATGCAGGGGGATCCCCCGGACGGCGTGGACACATCTTCACGGGAATTGGATGCCCCGTCACTTTGCGGCAGGCATCCACAATCTCCTTAACGGATATCCCCTTCCCCGTTCCAAGATTGAACGCCCCCACCGCATCTTTCTCCAATGCGAGGATATGCGCACTCGACAAATCCTCAAGATGCACATAGTCACGAATACATGTGCCGTCTGGAGTGGGATAATCATCTCCAAAAACTTGGACAAACTCCCTTTGCCCCAAAGCGACCTTCAGCACATTCGGGATGATGTGCGTCTCCGGCTCGTGATCCTCCACCATGCCTAGCGCCGCGCCCGCCGCATTGAAATACCGGAGGAACGTCGGCTCGAACCCCTTCGTCTCCTGAAGCCAAACGCACATCTGCTCAAACATCAATTTGGAATGTCCGTATGGATTAGTCGGCTTCTGCGGCATGTCCTCCTCAATCGGCAACGCCGGCGGCACCCCATACGTGGCGCAGCTTGACGAGAATATGATCCGCCTGCATCCAACCTCCTCCATCGCCGCAAGCAGATTCACCCCTCCCTTGACATTGTTCTCAAAGTACATCGTCGGATTCGCCATGCTCTCACCGACAAGCGCGTATGCGGCGAAATGCAACACAGCTTCGGGGCGAACTTTATGCATAGCCGCACGAATCTCACCTTCATTCCGCAAGTCACCGACGATCAATTCCGCCTTCGGATCGACATTGCATCGATGTCCACGTTCCAGATTATCGAACACGGCCACATCATACCCATGTTCGATTAGCCGCTTTACGACCACCGATCCAATATAGCCGCTCCCGCCAGTCACCAAGACTTTTCCATTACTGTTTTGCATAAAATTCCTCTATTTCCTCACTCTCTCGTATGCCCGTTCCATCAGCTTGACGACAGCAGACCACGTATACTTCTTTTCCACAAGCCTGCGTCCACGCTGGCCCATCTCATGACGTTCCTTGTCTTCAAGCAAAAGCGCCAAACGTAATGTTTTGACCAACGGCTCCACACCAATGTCAATCCACCAACCACAATGCGCCGTCTCAATTTCTGCCCACGGCGCACCCTTTGTAGTGATTACGGGTAGACTATGAGCCAACGCCTCAATCACAACGCTTCCAAAGTTTTCCGAATGCGTCGGAAGAACGAATAAATCTGCGGACGCGTATTCGCGTTGAAGTTCATCTGCAAACTTCGGGCCCACAAACTCAAAGTCTTGCCTAACGCCTCGTTCGTTACAAAGCGACTTCAATTCCGCCGTGTGATTTTCCTGATCCGGGCCAACGATTCGCACCTTCCATCCTTGTTTGATCTCTTGGGGCAGAGCCGCCCACGCATTTACCAGATTGACCACCCCTTTTTTCTTCTGCACCCGGCTCACAAACAACAGCACTTTTTCTCCTTCTACACGTTCTACATGTTCTACACGGCCATTGATCTTGACGCCCAATGGCGCAAGACATACCGGATTCTTAAGCCCCATTCGCCGAAAATCTTCAACCTCGCTTTGCGCAGTTGCATGCAAACACTTGGCGTATGACAAATCGCGCTTCTGGAACAACCACCAGATCGGCCATTTCTTCCACCAATGGTATTTCATTGCCCAAGGCGTGAGCGTTCCATGCGGGCTCCACACAATCGGCACATTGCTCCGTCTTGCCCAATTGCACAACTTGTGCATAATCGGCAACCATATCACGTGGAAATGCGCAACATCTGGGACATAATCATTACATGAGGACAAAATGGATTCAATGGAGACAACGTGAACACGTCTGTCAACCTGATAACGGCCAGGTTCTGATGGATCTAAAATAGCAAGCGTCACATCGTGTCCACTCGCCGCAAGACCACTACATACCTCACCACAGAAGACCGTTGTACCGGCCGCCTTGCCGAAACCTGTTATGACATGCAGGATTTTCATTTCACAAAGTCCCATCTAAAAGACGCATCCCCTTCCGCAACACCCGAATACGACAAGCAACGGCATAAATACCCCACATCAGCGGAACTCCCAGGAAAAACAGGGCAATCAGCAATGTCAACTTCCCTAAATCCAATTTTACATAAGAAGCCATCACATGCAGTAAACATGAGCAAAAAAGGAAATGCCCTCCATATACGAAAAAACTTGAACGTTGTAAAAAGGCACAGAATTTTGTCTTGGTGAACCATTCTGGAATCATTTTAGCAACAAAGAACAAAAACGGCATTGCCATAACATTTGCGACATCCTTCCAAATGCTATACGTCCACCAGTCGCAAATAAATAAATATCCTAACAATGACATCCCCATAAAACCCACTACTCCCCAAACTGGATGCTTGAATATGACAAACGGTGATACGCCTCTCCCCGCCATCGTCATTCCCAAAACAAAAGCTACAATCGAATATGTTGGACAGACAAATTGCATTTTATCACCATATCCAAGCATCACAGAAAAATAAAGCGACACAATCGCTACTATAGCCACAACCGCTATTCCAATTTTTTTTATTCCATACCCGAATACGACTGATACAAGACAATAAAAGAAGACCGCTCGTAAATACCAAAGCGGCATATCTATCGGTGCATCGAACAACGATACAGTTTTTGATAAGATTCCCCAAATGGAATCAAGACCAAATTGCTCAACCCTCTGTGACAAACGAGGAAACAAACCGGCAAGTAGAATGTAAAAAGCTACGAAAACGAGATTCCATGCGACAAAAGGCACGACAAGCCTACGTACTCTTCTTTTAATCTTTGAAACATACTCGCCCATGTTACATGACATAAGGTACCCACTTACGAGAAATAGAGCCGGCATAGCAACCCCGCCCACACCGTTGCACACGAACTGCCAGAAATGGAACTCCATGTTGTCGCGGACGCAATATTGAAAAGCTGCCCACGCATGAATAAGCACAACCAAATAATTGGCCATAAGCCGAACAGCGTCTAGACGGAAGTCGCGAACCATAGCAATAATACCATTTGCTCCTAAAATAAGAATTGCCATTTACAATGCTGTTTAAGCACATCCAACACACGGCGGCGAAGGACATCCATTAGTACGCAAATCGAAAAGATCGTGACCGCGCAAGGAAGGAACGCGAGGACAACAGGTAAATTCGGGAATGTTCCTAGAAGCATCTGCGGAACAGGTTTGAAGAAAGTAGTCGTAAAGTTCCAATGCAGCATATAGACAGAGATCATCGACGGCGCGATAAACGAGCACAACCTCACCAACCGCGACTTTTCCGAGAACTTGGCGACACTGAAGCAAGCGACAAGGAATAGACCTGTCAAGACAATCGGTGGATCCGCATAGTCTCCACACGGCAATCCCAGTTTTATCCATGCAGCAACGCCATACTTACGGCAGAGCGCATCAAACACGATAAATGAAATCAATGCACCTAACACGCAGAACGCGCTTCGGCGAAACACGCGATTCTCCAGCATGGCACGCTTTACGCCTAAGATCATCGCAAGCCGGACCACGATGTAAATGAAAATCACCGTCCGCGGCGAGTGGCCCGGCCAAGGAATCCACAAGGTGGAGAGGTACGACAAACCGACAACGAGTAACAACACGAGGACCGTCCAGATTTTTTTAATCCGCGCAAGAAAATCAAACGCTGGATTGAGAACGATTGTCAACAGCATCAATTTTATGTATGCGCCAAGATACCAATAGCGGAAACACTCGTATGAAAACGGCATGGCTGGGATTTCCAGCCCGAACTTAGTTGCAAACAGCGTCCCGCACATAACCCGCCCTAATTGGTACATGAGCCAATGAACACACCCACAAAAGAAAATAAGGCAAGCAAGCCGATACAACTTGCGCAACGTACAGCGGACACCGAACCAACCGGAGATCGACGTGAATCCATCCACCGAAGGATGGGTCAGGCAATCCCAGACAATATACGAGGAATAGGCAATCACGCCGCCATACTTGCACATCGCGAACGTGTGCTGCAACACGACGCCAAACATCAACAGACAGCGCAACACGTCCAACGCGACGTTGCGCTGCCCTCGCTTTACACAATCAGAATCTTGTGCTTCTCCTGGCGGCATAACACTAACAAATCTTCTTTTCACTCACGTCATCAGAGACTCGGTGTATGTCCCAGCTTCTTCTTAATGCGAACAATCATCTTGTCACAGAACCTCGTACCGAAAAACAGAAGCGCAAAGACATAGACATAGAAATAGATTGATGTGCCCATGCCGCCCTTGATGTATTCCCAGGCGACGCCTAACATGGCCAAGCGACTCTTCCGCATCATCCAGGCCAGCACAGGATACGAATACTTGGACATGTCCTTCTTCACGTACTTAACGGAATGAAGTCCATACTTTTCATCAATGTACTGTGCAATCTTGATGAAACTGTTCATGAAGTTCATCTGGCCACGAACGGAAATCTTCTTGGGTTCATACAAACCCTTTTCCTTTTCGCTCGAGCCAAAATAGAACTCCGTCTCACCGGGAAGCTTTTCTGTAATCGTTTCGTCAAAGTAAGCGCTAGGATGCTTCAAACAGATTTCAGCAAGGATATAAAGCTGATAGAGCAATGAGCCGTCAAAGCGGTCTGTCATCGTATCAATCGCCAATTCGCGCTTGAATGTAAAACCAGCGACAATCACGCTCTTGCGATAGAGCATCTGGTATGTTTCTACACCTGGCTCAAAAAAACGCGTACCGGGGAAGTAGCGCATGTCGTCGCCACGTTCAGGATAGCGGGTACGCCGCAGAACATAGCCGAGTTCGGGATGCTCTTTCAGGAATACGATCAGCTTGTCAAGCGCACCCTTCACAAATGCACCGTCGTCGTCGCAGAACACGATGTACTCGCCATCAGCAGTCGTGAGAAAGTCACGAAGGTTCCAATCATAGCCCTTGTTGACTTCGTTCTCGACGTACTTCACTTCGTACTTCGTTTCCGCCTTGAATTCGTCAACGGCGGCACGGACTTCAAGCCGCTTCGGCGCATGGTCCTCGCAGACCACGATCTGCGTGACCGCCGGATCGCAATCGACCGTCCGCAACAACCGTAGAAGTTCTTTCGGACGGTTGTAGCTCGGAATGCAAACTGAAATGAACGGTTTCGCCATTACCTTATTTCCTCTTCAATCTTCTGTAAACATCCGCCAGCTGTGTCGCGCAGAGTTTCTTCATGTCAAAGTATTCATGAACGATGCGGTCACCTTCACGCACCATGGCGGCGTAGAGCGCATCGTCCGACAAGATGCGAATCACCGCATCCGCCGCCTTTGCACAATCACGTTCCTTGTTCATCAACGCCGCTTCGCAACCTTGCGCAAGGGCAAGGACTTCACTTGTTCCGCCCTCCGGCAGAAACCCGGCCACAGGCACATGCATTGCAAACGCCTCAAGCATGGTGGTTGGCAATTGCTCATGCTTTGACGTCATCACGAACACATCCATCTGCGAAATCAGTTCACGCGCATCCTGACGCGAACCAAACCATTTGACGTGCCGTGCATCTTCGCCGACATTCTCCTGCGCCCATTCCTCGCTTGCGCCAACGCCCCAGATCTCCAGTTCCGGCATTCGTTCCTTCAAGAGATCCGCAACCTTAGCAAAACTCGGCCAGTCCTTCTGATCGGCCATGCGGCCAACCATACCCACCACTCTTTTCCGTGTCGACGAATTCTGTTGCGAAGCATCCTCGGTAGGGCGGTCGCCCCGCGACCGCCGTGCCGCCGGCAATGCGTCAAGGTTCAACGCATTGAAGAACACCTCCCCCTTCGCATCGGGATGAACGATTTTGAATTCATCCCAAGTTGCCTGCGAAACCGGGAGATAGTAATCTGGCTTGCGCTCAAGAATCCATGACAGAATCGACTTCACCTTCCAAGCGACGCTCTTCCGTCGCGCCGCCCATTCCGCGCCGGAAACGGAGGGACCATGAACCGACTGCACGAGCGCGATTCGCGGGAAGAACCGCATCACAATGTAGGGAATCAGCGCACCCGAATGGGCATGCACCACATCGGGCTTGAACTCACGCAAAAGCCGTATGAAACGTGGAAAAACGCGCACGTCATGCCCGTTGCATCCCCCAAGCACTCGCACATTCAAGCCCGCAGCCTGCATCGCCTCCGTCGCCTCACCGGCAGACACTGCGCAGATGCAATACTCAATTTCCTTGGGCAAAGACCTCACGAGCGTCATTACATGACGTTCACGGCCGCCCATTATCCCCGCATTTATCAGATACAAAACTTTCATCAGGATCTCTCAACAACCGATTTTATAAGAGGAACTATAATTCTGGCATGAGTCTGTCGCTTCTCCTTCGGTGGCAGTTTCATATAGTCACCATAAACAGTACATAAATATTTGTCTGAGTCTTCTGGTACTGGGAATTCAAAACCCTCAAACATCTGCATTCTGACTGGGAAAGGATACTCTGGTAATATTTTCAAGCTCCCCCACATGCTCAAGGGAACACCAGTCCATTTCCCTGTTCTGGAACTGTTGAAGAAATCAATCGGATAACACATGCAATACTTCACTATTTCCCAAAACCATTTTTGAAATACACTCATTAATGTAACTCGCCCAATAGAACAAGTTTTCAAGATGGCCTGCCGAACAATTCGCTTCGTAAATTCATACAATGATGCACTTCTATACCTTCGTAATGGGAAAATATCAATGAAAATACCACTCGGCATGTTACCAGGATGTAGGACCGTCTCATCTTGATAATATGATATCAAATCTATTAATTTCCCGAAACCACACTGTGTAGCCTTTCCAAAATACAAACCCATTTCGGGAGGTAAAACATCTTGCGCAATACTCACAAATTTTTTATAGTCAGATAACGGCATGTGGACATCAATATCATCATCCCAAGGGATGAATCCCTTATGCCGAATCGCGCCCAACAAAGTCCCATAAGCCAGACAATAAGAGAGATTATACGTCTTGCATATTCTGTCGAATATCCTAAGCATACGTAGTTCAACCTTCTTAGCACACTCAAGCGGAGTCTTACCCGTCAAACGATCATCAACGATGTCTGAAAAATCAATGCTCATTACAGACCTCTTCAAGATACTTGTCCATATTCACAATCCTTTTCATGCACAGGTTCTGCAACATATTACCTATGAACTCCCTTTCGCTTTAGCCAGTCTGGGAAATAACATACTGCAAGCGCGGTGATACGAAATGGAAGAATACGGCAAATCACAATTGTGAACCTACGCCACAGCGTCAATGGTCGATACGACTGCGCCTCCTTCAAAGAATTAAACCAATGTCTCCAGATGGCTTTGCGTTCACGGGAAGAAATGTGATCTACCAGATAGCGAGGCGAGACCTCCATCCATTTCGTCATCTGAAAACGCATCAGCGATGGTTCAATCATCTTGCCACTTGCCTTAAGCGTTTGAAGCATGTCACGAGTTGCATCAAGATAGCCAATGCACTGACTCTGTGTCATTTTGATATGCGTAATCGAACCATCACGATCTCTAAATCCAAGAACGGCATGATTTAGTGCTACGATGTAGCTCGCCCTAGCAATGCACTTTGCGAAATATGGGCGTTCCTCGCACCAGCTCTCCCCGACAAAAGGAATATCGCCAAACACCGATCTCTTGTAAAAATAGCGCTGAAAATGACTCATGAAATGCTTCGACATTGCTACCTTGCTGACATCATCAATCGAGCATGAATCCTCATTCTCATGCCAAGGGCAGGGATTCCCGTCATTGAAACGAACCATCTGTCCCCATACCATATCAGCATCTGGATACTTCTCCAGAACATGGCAAACGGCAACCAATGTTCCAGGTCCCATCAAATCATCGCTGTCGAGATAATATATCCAGTCGCCCTTCGCGACCTTCAATGCCGAGTTACGCGCCGCGCTGAGTCCACCGTTCTTCTGATGTATGACAACAATGCGCGGATCTCTGGCTGCATATTCATCCAGAATGATTCCCGTCTTATCAGGTGACCCATCATCTACACAAATCGCCTCCCAATCCTGAAAGCCCTGCGACAATACTGATTCAAGACATTCGTCTATAAATTTCTCCACCTTGTAACAGGGAATGACAATAGAGAATTTCGCCATAACCACTGAGTCCTTCATTTCCGCAAAAGACATGAGGCAATCTTAGCTAGACGAGAATATGCTTTCAGATAAAAGGCCACCCATCTATTCGACCATTTGTGGTCTTGCCAAAAACGAATCAGACGGAATCCTCTACGGCTGGGATATGCAACGGACCTCAATGCCCCATACATTTCCGCATCTATCGCTTTGATTGATTCATCAAATGGTCGCAACTGCCGTTTCATTTCTTCAGAGCCAAATTCTTGGTAAAACCTTAGATAAACCCCTACAAGATATTTCAACACAAAAGCCCGTGCGACTTCCCTGTTTTCACTGCTGGCGTAATCAACCTGCTGCGCGACAAACTGCACAATGTTCTTGCGCACTTCAATACACTGTTGAAGATTTGCGCGCCAGACAGTCTCGTTCATGCTTTGCCCCTCGCGCCCGATAGAATACAGATACAACGTACCGGGCCAATATCGGATCTTGCGCACCATACAGAGCGGTAGAATCACCCATTCCGTATCCGTGTATAACATCCCCTCCGTCTGACGATATTTCAGCAAACGAAGACGTTCCGTTCGATAAGTAAGCGCCGGCATCAAGTAATAAGGGGAATCCCGCCCCACAAGCCTATCCACGCCAAATTGGACATCCGTTGGATAGGAATACTCAACTGGCTTCTCAAATGGCGAACCGTCAAAATGAATACGCTGGAAACCAGACATCACCAAGTCCGTTTCTTCATCATCTTGACGATTCTCAATTACGCAAAGAGCTTTCAGGAAGTCATAGAAAACTGAAGTAGCCAAGGAATCGTCAGCATCCAAAATCTTGATAAATGTCCCTTGTGCTTCGGCAAGACCGCGATTCACACATGAACCATAATGCCCGTTGGGCTTGTCGATTGCACGGACGATCTGCGGGTAACGTGACTCAAAATCATGAGCGATTTCACCTGTTCTATCCTTGCTACCATCATTGACTATCAGCACCTCAAGCCTATCGCCAAGCGTACCAGCATCAGGGAGAACAACTTCCTTTAGTGAATCGATCCCTAGGCTGTCAATGCAACGCGGAAGATATGCCTCCATGTTGTATGACGGGATTACTAGCGTCAGTGTCTTATGCATTACCGGTCTCCAGTTAGTCGTGATATAATCCGTTCAGACATTTCACGTGCAGCGATGATGGTGTCCTGCATATCCGTGTAGCAATATGTTCCCAAGCGTCCACCAAAGAAAACATTTGGTACCTGCACCGCCATGTTTTTATATTGCTCGTAGCGGCCTTGATTCTTTTCATCATTTATCGGGTAGTATGGCTCAATGCCAGGTTTCCATTCAAAAGGATATTCTTTTGATACGACCGTGAACTGCTGATTGCCAAATTCAAAGTGCTTGTGTTCAATCGTTCGCGTATAGGGGACCGTATTGTCGGTGTGGTTGACAACCGCTACGCCCTGTAGATTGTCCGTCTCGTCGTGACGCTCATGTTCAAAACGGAGCGATCTATATTCCAACGTTCCACAGCAATAATCGAAATACTCGTCTATTGCGCCTGTGTAGAGGACACACTGAGACCTCGACGTGATCGGCTCTCTCTCCTTAAGAAAATCTACACCGAGGCGTACTTCACATCCCTTCAGCATCTTTTCAAAAATCGCCGTATATCCTCCAACGGGAATCCCCTGATATGGATCGTTGTAATAATTATTATCGTAAATAAGGCGCACCGGCAGACGTCGTAAAATCGAGGCGGGCAGTTCAGAACACGGACGCCCCCACTGCTTTTCGGTGTAGTCTTTCACAAGTATCTCGTAAACGTCCCGTCCAACAAGGCTTATCGCTTTCTCTTCAAGGTTATGCGGCTCGCCAACGATCTCCTTGCGCTGTTCTTCTATTCGGGCTTTCGCTTCCGCTGGCGTCGTCACCCCCCAGATGCGATTGAAGGTATTCATGTTGAATGGCATGTTGTATATTTTGCCATGATACAACGCAATAGGCGAATTGACATAATGATTAACTTCCGCAAATTGCCTGATATAGTCCCATACATCCTTGCGCGAAGTCCGGAATATATGTGCCCCATAGCTGTGGACATTGATTCCATCCACATTCTCCGTATAGCAGTTCCCACCGATGTGCGAACGCCGATCTACAACAAGAACCCGTTTCCCGGCCTCGGACACTTCATGCGCGACAACAGCACCGAAGAGTCCTGCACCAACAACTGTCAAATCGTGATTGCTCATGTCTCTAATTAAGCCAAATCCAAACCGGCCTTTTTAATTAGGTCCTTCATCTTCACGATGGCCTGTTCGGAAAGTCTGCTGCGGATGTCGTCGTGGATTCTAAACTCGCGTGGGTACTGCATATAGTCGCCGAACTGCTGCACAAGTAATTTGTCGCAATCATGCGGCGCTTTGAAATGGATTCCCTCGAACTCAATCTCTGAAAGCGGGAACACTGATTCGTAGGGCGTGAAGAAATCCGTGTCACCGTGCATTTCAAACCCGGCGAGAAGAAGCCGACGGTCCCCCGTATGAGATTTCACAAGATCGGCACTCGCCGCATCTATCTCGTCAAAGCTCATACCCGATAGAATGTGCCCATCCGTTTTAAGACGCTTCCAGTCCAGCTTGATCTTCTCATGCAATGGCCGCCAAGCGTCCCATATTTCCTTTTCAGCCTGTTCTTGCTCCGTCTCCGAGACGTTGTAGATGTCGTATTGGAAGATGTCGATCTGGCAGGGGGTTCCCATCAATTGGAATCGAATGCAGTTTGAACGGAGTGCTCTGAATCCCGCAGATTCCGGCAACTCCTTCGCAACCATCTTCTCAATTTTGAGATAGTCCTCTCGCGTCACGCTGATGTCAATGTCATCATCCCAAGGAATGAAACCCTTGTGCCGGACAGCGCCAAGCAACGTTCCGGACTCAAGCCAATAATCCAAACCATTCCGCGTCATCGCATCAGCAAGCACCTTCAGCAAAGCCGCATTCGCCATTTGCATCAAGCGCAAGCCACCGGTCGCGCGTGGCATTGTCCGAATGTCAAAAAGAGACTTGATGAGTATGTCCAAAGACTCGACTCGTCCCCTCAATTCGTTAATCTCATCAGCTGTATTCCCAAATATACGCCTGCGAATACGGCCTAACATGCTTCGAAACGATCCCATAACTCTCTCCTTAACTTAACCTACCTTTTCCGCTTCCGCCGGGCAGTCTCTACGGCATCCATCGGCAGATGATTGTCTGTCGTTTTCTTCATCTTCTCGAAGCGATCGTGGATTTTCTTCTTGAGGGACGTAGAAGATGTGCCGCGGCCATAAGGGGTATACACAACCGATACCCCCTGCTCTTCAAGATAATCGTACTTGCCGACCCAGTCATCTCCGACAACAAACACGTCGAACTTCAACTTCTTCACCTTGTCGCGATGGTCAAGCGAATGTTGGGGGATAACCAAATCCGGTCCCTTGATGGCACGCATCAACGCGATGCGGTCCTCAAACGGAATCATCGGCGTCGATTTGTAGGAGGCCACAAGCTCGTCAGTGTTCACCCCGACGATCAAGATGTCCCCCAACCCACGCGCATACTCAATCAACCGCAGATGGTTGATGTGCAGCATGTCGAACGTACCGCTCGTGTAAACAACTGTCTTTCCGCCTATCACCTTAATACTCCTTCATTGTTCTGCCACTCAGTGACATCCAGTGTCATTTAAGCAATGATTCAATTAAATCACCCCTACGGAATGTTGCCGCAAGTTGTTGGAAAGACAATTCAGCCCTATTTTTGTAGAGATCGGACAGCACTGAATCAACATTGTTTACGGCTTCTTTGTATAATGCCACTTTTGAACTTTCAAAGGCTGCATATACATCCGAAAATGTCCGATGAGTAATATCAGACAAACTCATCGACATCTGCCGCAGCAAAAGCGCACCCACCCGCATTGCAACATAGTGTCCGGAATACGGCAAGAAGTCTTTATCGGTCACAATGGTCGGCCGCTTGCGCTCGTTCTCCACAAAACGGAATATCATGTTTGCCATAATTGCCTGTGCTGCATTTAAACCATTGAAGATCGAATCGTACAATTTTCCAAACAACTCTCGACGCATGAATTTTGACTGATGCGGTCTCCGGCGCCAAATCGCCAAGACGGCCTCCGCCGTAATGGAACTTTGAAGAATCTTCCCTCCGGTACCAGATTGTGCGTCATCACGTTTGTGCCGGTAAACAAATCCAAGTTCCGACATCCCAAGTTCAAGACTTTTTTGTATTTCATCATTTGCGTGCAAATCCCGAAGCTCTACAGGATTCTGGCTGTTTGTCGCAAATGTTATGTCCTTTATGAAATCTGCTGAATCCGAATCCAGCTCATAGAGCCTGAGCAAAACGTCAACCCCGCCTAATTTCTCCCGAAGCGATGGGTCTTCTTTGAGAGTCAGCTGTATTGTCTTGCAAGTCTGTCCGCCATTTATGATTTGCATGCCGGAGACTTTCACTTTGAAATTTCCCTGTTGCAATGCATTATGCGTAAACTTGTTACAGACGACAGTAATTCCGTTGTTGAAAAAGTAGAAATTGTCCCGCTTTTCATCACTGCGCAACGTATCGGAAATTGCGGAATTCACGCGATTTGACCGAAGCCCCAAATAACGACGCACATTGCGTTCAAGCAATTGAACGTCATGCTTATCAAACAGATCGGCAATTGACACGACAGGCAATTTGCCGATGAGCACACGCTTGAAGTTGAACTCCTCTACAATTGCAGCACCGTGTAGATCCAAAACGGCATCTATCGGCTTTGTCCGCTTCAAGACCTCAACTATTCGATCATGATTGAAATGGATGAAATCGACCTGGTCTTTGGGAAAGTTTGCCTGGGCAATAATCTCGTCGCCAGCATCGGTCCATTTAAGGCCGTTATTGCACAATACAACCCGAACATTCGGGATCATCCCATCCCGAACCCGCGAGCGAACTTCCTCTATGCGAGGACGCAATTTCTCATTAAGAGTAACATTGACGTATGGATCGAACAGAACCTTTACGGCCGACACGACCTGCTGAAGCCCATTCGCAGGGAAGTTCGCCTCTCCTGAAAGGTCTTTATATTTGTATTTCCCCTGAAAAATTACCACATCAAACTCGCCATCATCAAGATCCCCTACAGAAATCGCATCAACCGCAAAATCATTCCCTCCATCCGTTAAACACTCAACTGCTTGATCGAAATCACAATCAAGAACGCATTTTACAACCAGAAGAACAAACGCCGTAGCCTTTTGCTTGATTTCATCACCACATGAAGAAAAAAAGTCACTATGGCTTTCGATAAGACCTTGCACCTGCTGATCAACTATCGACACATGAAGATTTTCCATTATAAGACCTCAGTGTTGTTGCTTCATTATTCCCTTTAGGGCTGTCAGTAGTGTATCATAATCTTTCTCTGCCAAGCACCCCATGTGCCCAACGCGAAACACCTTATCCTTCAGTTCGCCGCCGTTGGGGCATATCCAGATGCCATGTTCGTCCTTCAGCTTCAGGAAAATATCATATGCAGACATCCCATTCGTCGGATGGAGCGGCGTCACGGCATTGCTCAAACTTTCGCTGACAATCTCGAGGGGCAAGTCTGCAATCCGCGAACGGAAATACGCCGCCATCGCCTTAGCTTTTTGCACCTCGGCAGTAACGCCACCTGCCGATTCAATTTCCCTCAACCGCGCATTGATCTGCAAGAGCGTACCAACCGCCGGCGTGAACGGGGTTTGCCCCCTATCCTGATTGGCAAGCATATCCTTCAAATCAAAATACATGCACTTCGGATCGTTCTTTGCAACGCGCTCCAGCGCACGCGGCGACAGGACAATGACGCTCACTCCCGGCGGACACGCCAATGCCTTCTGCGATCCGGTAATCATCACATCCGCACCGATTTCCGCCATTTTGAATTCATCGCATAAAAATGAACTGATGCAATCCACAATCAATAAGAGGCCATGATGCCGACAGTAATCTCCAATCAACTTCATATCGTAGAGTACGCCCGTACTCGTCTCATGCATATTGACAATAAACGCAGTATATCCCTTCCCTTCACTATTCCCGCAAGTACCCTTTGCGCTCTTTGCGTTCTTTGCGGCTAAATCCTCTTCCCTTAACTTACACCCGACTTCCAACCTAATCTCGTCATGCGGCACGCCATGTATCTCGCATATCTTGCAGAACCTTGCGCCGAAGCTCCCGCCATTCACCACAAGCGCCCTGTCTTCCGACGTGAGCAGATTCATCACCGCAGCCTCCATCGAGGCCGTCCCCGAACCCGTGATGAACACCGCCCGCGAACCCTCCGGCGCACCGGCAAACTTCAGCATCAACCGCTCGTTCTCGAGCATCACCTCCGAGAACTCCGCCGTCCTAAAATACGGCACATTCTGCGCACCAATAGTACGAACTATGGCACTACTTTGAACCGGACCGACTGTAAAATTGATCATATCGCCTACCTTTGGGATGAAGTTCATTGGATGTATTTGGTATAACTGTTATCCAAGTCTATAAATGCGTCGCCAGAGGGGTCGTGCGCTATTACATGCTTGTGCCAATTGCCATAGAAAATTGTCAAATACTCATTCCAATACTTTGTCGCCTGAAATTTGTATCCCTCAAACTCAACCATAGTTAATTCTTCAAGGAAATGACGTGGCACACAAGCAGAAAGACGATCCTTGCTATTGGCACAAAAAGTCAAGCGGGAAACATTCTCCTCATCTGTTCCACGATACTTTTGCGCCATCAGATTAAGTTTCTCACGAACTTGGGGCACTCTATCAATACCCAATACCTTATAACAAATCAGATGCCGAATTGCTCGTAACAGGGCACGAGGATGCAAAAACAATTTCATCTTCCACTTGATTGTTTTTTGCATTCGAATACGCCATGCATAATCTTGCATAGCAGCCAACGCATCCATGAATTTAGCACGCTTCATTAAATCATCGGGCACTTTATCACATACGAATATGTCTATAAATACCCCTTGGTTATGCGAAAAGAAAGACTTTTCCCCATCCCATTCAGAATGCAGAATATATGTCGTTGAAGAATTACGCAACCGAGCGAATCCTCGGCCATGATCGGGATCAGTAAGAAACGTCTGCCAAAAATATGGTTCAGAAAATTTCTCTGACGCTATCTTGTCCAATTTCTCATACTCTTCCCTAAGCATTACGACATCAACATCATCATCCCAGGGGATGAATCCCTTATGTCGAATTGCGCCCAACAACGTACCAGCATCTAGACTGTACTTTATTCCATTTTCCTGGCACACACGGTCAAACTCGATGAGCAAGTCCAATTGAACTGCCCAAAGTCGTTTCCGATCTTCGGATATTACTATTGAACGTTCTTCTTCCGTGAAGAACTTCTCTGGGAACTCCGTTGTAAGCTTCACTTGTACACCTTATCTTCCATCAAATCAAGCCAACTATTTCCTTAATTGGCAAACAGAGTTCCGCACTGGCCTCCTGTGCACGTTCACATTCAAGGATGCGCTCAGCACACTTAAGCATGGCAGGATAGGCTGCACGAAGAAGTTGGTTCGCGTAAATGACAATATTGACGCCGATCGCGGCAAGCTCGGTCTCCGTAACCTGTGAGTAGGTGGAGGGAACAACCACAATTGGCTTGTCCACAGAGACCTCGGCACGAAAGCGCCTGACAAAAGACAGTATCTCGTCTGGCGTTTTCGCCTTGGAGTGAATCATGATTCCATCAGCGCCTGCGTTAATGTAAGCACGACAACGATTGATTGCGTCGTCCTCGCCGGCTCCGGTGATGAGCGATTCGCAGCGAGCGAAAATCATGAAGTCATCCGTAATCTGCGCCTGCTTGCCGACCGTGATTTTATGGCACTGGTCCTCAGTTGAAGCCTGACGCTGAACATTACCCTGTTCAAGAAGCGAATTTTGCTTGAGCCCCACCTTGTCCTCGATGATGACAGCAGAGACGCCAAGGCGTTCAAGCGAACGAACAAGAAACACAAAGTGCTCGGGAAGTCCGCCGGAATCGCCGTCATAGATAATCGGTTTCGTCGTCACTTCGAGGATGTCGTTGACCGTGCGAAGACGTGAGGTGATATCGACGGATTCGTTATCAGGCTTGCCCTTCAACGTAGAATCGGTGAGCGACGAGAGCCACATCGCATCGAACTCGTGCTTCACCTTTGCACCATTCGGATCACCGGGATCCTTCGGCACCATCACACTCGTGTTTTCGACGATGAGGCCGGAAAGTCCGCTGTGCGCCTCCATTACGCGAACGATGGGTTTGGCGTTCAAGAGACGGCGCAAGCGGCGACGGCGGATGTCCGGCGTGGTACCAACTTCGCGGATGGCCTTGTTGAGTTGCGTCGAAGAAATGCCTTCCGTGTATTCCGGCTCAACGAGCTCGCCGCCCCATGTCGCGAGGGTGTCGATCACGCGCTGGCGCGTCTTCGCCTGGACGCCCTCACGCCAGTCGGTGCCGTGAACGACATAGTCCGGCTTGAGTTTGAGGAGGTTCGGGATGTAGTCGAGCTGCTCCTGGGGGATGACTTCATTCACGCCCTTGAGCGAGCGCACCACTGCGGCGCGCTGCTCGTAATTCATGTAGGGCAGACGCTTGTAGCTCGCAATGGCCGCGTCGGTCAAGACGCCGACGGTGACTTCACCAAGCTTAGATGCTTCCTTGATGATATTGAGATGCCCCGGATGAATGATATCCGCAGACATCGCAACATATACGCGCTTAGACATTGAATGATTCCTTTCTGACCTCAACAGGATTGTTTCCGAGGCGCTTCAGGTTGACATGGGAGAAAAGCTCATCGACGAGAGAAGTGCAGTCGATGCCTTTTTCAGTGGCAAGTTCCCGGAGAGTCTTCAATTCAGGCACATTCTTGATGTACTCTGGATGCCCGTTGTTGCGGCAGATGTACTCGAAGACCATATACACGGCGTGCCCATGCGGGATGCCGTAATGCGAAGTGAGATAATACGAGAACGCATGCGCGGCAGTTGTGCGCGAGATGTCAATCGCTCTTCCCGCCCAGTAGCTCGCCTCCGGCCAGTCATCCCCCTTCATCAGCGCAAGCGCACGATTCGCATATTCCTTCGACTCATCCGTTGCACCCTTCGCCCAAAGCGATTCAACCGCCTGGGCGTATGCGTCAAAGTTCGTCGCTGCTTTCTGATAGGCGGGCAATGTGGCAGAAAACTCCGGGACAATTGCCACGTCAGAAGGGCGGAGCACCTCAAAGTCGATGGAGTATTTCGTTTCGCCATCATAGCAGACGGCAAAGCGCGTGGCCTCTGCGCCTGTTCCCGCCGTTGTCGGGATTGCAAAACATGGCAACACGGTCGATGGCGCTGTTTTATGAGTTAGCAGTTCCCTGATCGACATTCCAGAAACAATCGCGAGATTAAGTAGCTTCGAAGTATCAATCGGAGTGCCACCGCCTACGGCAATGAAGCCATCTACAGGTTCCTTGATCGCTGAAAGCAACGACTGCACCTCTTCAACCTTAGGATTTGAACTGGGAACAGCAAGATGTGTGATGATTGGTTTGTTAACGCAGAGACGCAGGGACGCAGAGATAAAATCCTCCGCACCGCAAAGCCTGTACGACGCTCCCCCTGTCACGAGGCAGATGTGAGACTTACTTGTAGAAAACTTAACCAGAGCCTCTACAGCATTTTCCCTACCAACTACCAATTTTTGTTCATTCATATCCTCATGTCCTTTTACCATGCAGTACAAAGAAAACAATTCCGAGAAGAGACCAGAGGCCCAGCATCATGTATGCCTGCTTGTTCAGGCAACCCGGCATTCCCGGGATGAGCAGCAGCGCGACAAAACCGAGGGATAGAATGGTTCCTAGCACTGCAAGGCATCGCAGAGCCGTCCTTGGCTGTGCCTCAAGACCCTGTGAACGTCTCCGGCGGATTGTCACAAAGCAACTCCAGGTAGCATATCCAAAACCGATCGCTCCACCTATCGCCGCCATGTCCACAAACCATCCAAGCGCCGTACGCCCGAACCAAGGGCCGACTACCGAGAACACCAGACAAAATAGGATCGCATTTGCAGGCGTACCATGCGTGGGATGAAGCTTCGCAAACATTGCAGGGATATACCCATCTCGTGCCATCGAATAGAGCAGACGACTTGTAGCCGTGAGAAATCCAAGTATGCCGGTCAAGATCGCGCTTGCTACGGCTATCCCAAGTACCACCAGTCCCGCCTTGCCCATCAGCGCCTCTACTGCCGCACCCACAGCCCAATCGTGTTGTTTGATGAATTCCGTCCATTCCGGAGATGCCGCCGCCGTCACGAGGTTGTTGCAGGAATACACCACACATCCAAAGGCGATTGCCACAATCATGATCAAGTTCACCTTGCCGATCGAGAAATTGAGCTCCTCGGCCGCCTGCGGAATCGTCTCAAATCCGACGTATGCCCATGGCGCCACCGCCACGATTGCCAGGATTCCGCCCACGGCTTGCTTGGAGAACACGCTCGTGCAGTCGGCAGATGGTCCCCACAGCGGAACGAGGTTTGACCAGTGCGTAATCGGGCTAAACAACGCCGAGATAGTAATCACCAGAAAGGCCGTTGCGAGCGAGATGGCCATGATCGACTGAACCAAGCCAGATTTCTTAATGCCGCGAATCGAGAGCCAAGAGACAAACACCAGTACCGCAATGGAAAGCAGCACCTCCCCAAACCAGATGTCATATCCCACCACTTGATACAGTTTGCCAAACTGGAACACGCCGAAGAACAACTTGCGCGTCATCAACCCCAACGCCGTGCAGTTCATGGGGACATTCGCCAAATAGGCCAATGCCAGAAACCAGCCGCAGAAGCACGCATGTTTGTCGCCAAAGCACTCGCGCGCAAAATTGACCTCGCCTCCGGCCTTGGGATGAAGCGACACCATGTAGCTGTAGCTGAAGGCGATGACCACCATGATCAGCGCCCCAATCACCATGGCGATGGTCGTACCCAGCGTCCCTGCGGTTGGAAGGAACGTCGTTCCAGGCATCATGAACGCGCCCCATCCAATGATGCAGCCAAACGCTAGCGCCCACACGCTCATCGGCGAAAGGTCGCGCTTGAATCTGGTGTTGTCCGAGGACATCGTCAGGAATTGTATCTCACCTTGACACCAAACGCTGTGATCGCGTCTTTCAAGACTTTCATGAAGTCATCAATGTCGCACGCATCAATTGCGCCGAGTGCACACAACCTGAAGGTCTTCACGGAACCGACCTTGCCGGCATAAATGGTAAAACCACGGTCACGGCAATAGTCATGGATCTTCTCAAAGGACCAGTTCGGATCATCGGGATAGCAGACGGATATCACAAGGCCAGCCTGATACTCTCTTTTGATGAGGCTGCGGAGTCCAATCTCTGCAAGTCCCTTGTGAAGTGCTTCGAACACACGGGTATGCCGAGCCCATTTTGCAGTCTCGCCCTCTGCAAAATACTCCTTCATCGCCTGCCTCGTTGCGTAGATGGTCTGGACAGGCGGCGTGAAATGCATCTCGCCGGTCTTCTCGAAGAAATCATACTGACGGAAGAGGTTGCAGTAGAAGGACCTCTTCGGGAAGGTGGCCGACTCCTTGATCTTGTCCTCGCGTCCGACCACGAAGGATAACCCCGTCATCGACTGCAAGCCCTTCTGGGCACTTGCCATCAGGAAGTCCACGTTGTCGTCGATGATGTTAATGGGGCGCATCGCGTATGTTGATGTCGTATCCACAATGAAGGTACAGCCATGTTTGTGGGCAACAGCACCGATCTCGCGCATTGGATTGAGCACACCAGAACCCGTTTCATGATGGGTGGTGTACACGAGAGCGACATCGGGGTTCACGGTAAGAGCCTTGTCCACCAGTGAAGGATCGACAGGCGTCTCGATCGGCAAACTGAGGTCGATATGCGGCATGCCGTAATACTGGCACACTTCTACCGCCCTGCTCGAATACGCTCCGTTGTTGGCCACGAGGATCTTCTTGTCTGCGGGCAGAAGCGAATTGAGGCAGACATCCATGTTCAACGTTCCCGAACCGCAGAAGAGAACGCTCGTGTACCGCTCGTCGCCATGAACGACCTTCACCAAATCGCGGCGGAGGTCTTTCATGATGTCGAGGAACTCCTGCTCGCGCGGACAAATGTCCGGTATCACCTGCGCCATCTTGACAGTGTCCGTGGTCGTTGCAGGGCCAGGGTTCAACAGCACATTACGTTTGACAGTCATTTCATCGTACCTTTCTTTTTCTTGGTGATTCTGAAATTATGATCGCAGTCATTGTTTATGCGTCCGCCAAAGTCTTCATATAGAGCGCCTTGTTGACCTGCGGCGGCTCCTTCGGGCGCCCGAGGTCCTTGCGTGCACCTTTTGCCACCTTGACCTCTACGAATACCGGACGGGTATTATTTAACGCAGAGACGCAGAGGCACAGAGCGTGTTCAAGAAGCTGAACATCGTATCCTAAGGCAGCAGCAACTGACATAAGGTTAATTGCCCCACCGACGGTTGGCTGACCACCGACTGAGTCATGCGCGGCATTGTTGAAGACGATGTGCGTCAAATTGGAACAGCCGGATTGTCCGACAATCGCCATATTACCCATCTGCATAATACTTGCGCCGTCGCCGTCTAGGCAATAGACTTTGCGGTGGGGTTGCGCCTTGGCGATTCCAAGGGCAATCATTGACGCATGGCCCATTGAGCCAACTGTCAGGAAGTCGCGCGAATGGTCCTGCCCGAGGCGTTCGCGCGTCTCATACACCTCACGCGAAATCATACCGGTTGTCGAAACGACAACGGCGTCTTTCGGTAATGCCCTCAGTACGCCCTCAATCGCCTGCTCGCGGGGGAGCGTTGCGATGTCGAGTTTTTTGTTCTGCAATTTGTATTCGGCAAAGAGTCCCTTTCGGACAACAAGCGCGACTGGACGCGATTCCGCCTTGGCGCGTTCGACCATCTTCCGTGTCAGTTCAAGCGCGGCGACCTCGTCATCCGGCAGAATTTCCGTCGGGATGCCCAGCGTCTCGAAAAGCGAGACCGTCACCTTGCCCTGTTTCACGTGCTGCGGCTCGTCCTTCACGCCTGGCTCACCGCGCCAGCCGACGAGCAGCACCATAGGAATGGAGTAGACATCCGGATCGGCTAGTGACGCAAGCGGATTCACGGCATTGCCCTGTCCCGAGTTCTGCATGTACACGAGCGCGGGCTTTCCTGTTGCGAGGTAATGTCCTGCGGCCAACCCAACCGACCCTCCCTCATTCGCGGCAATCACATGCTCTCCCCCACAGTTGTCTGTGACGTAGGCGCAAAAGCTCTTCAACAGCGAATCTGGAACTCCTGTGAAGAAATCTACTCCGCTCTTTTGCAGAGCCTCAACGACTTTAGCGACATTAACCATTATTCTTTGCTTTCCTATAATCTTGTAATCTTATGAAATAGTTTACGGCAAATCGCACCGATACCATCATACTTTAGTACCTCGCACACTCGCTTTAGGAGATGAACTTTGCCTTGATCAGATAGGACCCTATCAATATATATCTTAATTTCTCCACAAGAACAAGAGTGCTGAATTATGTCCCGTTTCGTCGCTTGCACAAACCAATCCCACCGATCACGAACCATCTCGCGGTACTTGTCTTGCAACTGTTCAATCAGTTTTCTGTCCGCAGAAATCATCTGCCTCAACTTTAGTATGTCATCACCAACCAACAAAAAATATTGTTCTAACGTAAACCGTTCAGCACTCTCAAGTCCTTTGTCATGAAAAAAGTGCATCTGCTCTTCATAAGCAAGGTGCTGCTGTTCGGCAATTTGGGGCTTCCATTTTGATCCGAAGGCACTATCACTTCTCGAACGATATCTGTATAGTGCTTCAGCGACAAAAGGCACTTTCGAATAATCATACAAAATCTTGTGCAAAACATACCTATCCTCGCTGTACGCGATACCGACTGGAAATCTGATATTATCCCACAACCGCCGTTTGTAGATTTTTCCACATGACCACGCACAAAGCGAATTGTATTCAACGTAGAGTTCTTCAGGCGGGAACATTCCGCTCGCGCAAGGCCCCACAAAAACATCTTTTCGATCACAGCCGAAACGAAGTACTCCTCCAATTGCAAGATCGGCATTGGATTTCTTCGCTGCGTCAAGTAAACGGGCCAGAAAATCCTCCCGCAAAAGATCGTCAGCATCAAGAAACGCTATCCATTCTCCCTGTACCGTGTCCAGTGCCTTGTTCCTCGCCGCGCTGACACCGGCGTTGGGTTGGTGGATGACGCGGAAGCGGGTGTCCTTCGCCGCGTATTCATCAAGGATTGTGCCCGAACCGTCAGTCGAACCATCATCAACGCAGATCGCCTCCCAGTCGGGGAAGGTCTGGGCGAGAACTGAATCCAAGCACTCGCACAGATACGGCGCGACGTTATAGACCGGAATGATAATGGAGAAGAAAGGCATTTTAGTCGCTAGTCGTTAGTCGATAGTCGTTAGTCGCTGGTCGTTTGTCGCTGGTCGATAGATAGCGAGAAAGACCGTTGATTAGCTTGGCTACTTCACTGAATAAATCGATAAGTTCAGAAGACATTCGTAAAAAGCCAAGTGATTCTGCCAACTCAAGTTGAGTCTTTGTTTCATAAAGCGAACCTCTTGCAATAGACAAAAAATGCTTGAAATCCTTATCTGTCTCTCGTCCAAAACCTTCAGCAATATTCGATGGGACAGATACTACCGCTCTTCTAATCTGATCACCTAATCCATACACCTCATCTTTAGGAAATTGCTTCTGTACCCCATACACAATCTTTGCCAAGAGCATGGCCTTCTGCCACGCCAATAGCTCTTCATAGCTCTTCACTTTCATACTCACCATCTCAACTACTAGCGACTAACAACTAGCGACTAACAACTAGCGACTAACGACTAAACGATACGCTCCGCGCCCCTAGGGTATGCAGCCGAATACCCCGTCCTGTCGTTTGATCTTTTTTTGTTGCGCCGATTGCGCTCATGAAACACCGCATATTATACCAAATTTTGTAGTCCCTTGGCAGACGAACCTACACTACATTCATCATCAATCCTTCGGCAACACACAATCCTTCCGCGCGTGTCACAAACCCCTCTATACGCGTGAACAACTTCCGCCTAAACTCCGTGTTGTGACTGCGAATATGTTATCAATTCCATAACAGTTTTCTCAAACTTTTTTTGACTGAAATTTTCCGAAATATAATTTGCTGCCGTCTTTTCGCTTTTCTCTAGCCAATTTTTATCAGTTCTAATTCTTTCGATTGCAGAAACAAACTCTTCAGCAGAGTTGTAGATAACAACCCCCCCACACCCATTCTGTAATACATCCTTTGGAAGCCCCCTTGCACCGAACGGCGTTGATAAGCAGATTTTAGCATGCGCCATTGACTCTAATGTCTTGATGCATGTTCCACCACCACTCAATACTGGGACAACTGATGCGATGCATTCTCGATACAGCTTCGAGAGATCGTCAACAAATCCGAGAATTTCAACATTTTTAACTTTAGCCCATTTCTCCAACAAGTTAACCGGGACTCCCTGTCCAACAATTTTATATTTAAGACTAGTATATTGTGCTCGAACAACAGGCCATATATTTTCCAAGAAGAAATCAACCCCGAGATAGTTTGGCGTATAACTCATCCGGCCCACCGTAAATATAAATTCATCATGGGCAGACGATTTCAATCGTGTCGTTTTCAAACAATCCCCTAAATTCATTTTCACAGACTGATTGAATGGGATATTCTCAAGTACCAAGCAACGGCAATAGGGATTTACCAATTTGACTTGATCTGGATTTGAAATCCAACTCCCAGCCAATTTTCTCAAAACAAAATTGCATAGACACCCATTTATAAATCGTGACCATGTTCTCTTTATCAATTTGTACTTAATACTGTAAACTGTATCAAAGACCTGTATCGGATGATCATCTATATCAACATACAAACAACAAGAAACATTCCAAAGCGCCAATATCCCAACATGAAACAAATACCTTGCCACCACTACATCAAACCTTATACCTGGAAACAATTCTTCCACCGACCAACGTAACGGGAATGGATATACTGGAACTAGACATATTCCACATGGCCTGATCACCAAACGTTGCCATATCGCGTTCACAAATTTTTTGATACCCGTTTGGGGAGATAACCGCAAATTCCGTACATCAAAAACATGCACATTACCCATCTTACACAATGCATCATATAAAAGCCGCGTCCGTTGCGCATTGCCAAACGCAGGCTTTTCAATGTCAGCATTGACTATATACAGAATGTTCATGGGAATAAAAAGCAATTATAACAGTAGTTATTATGTAAACCATTCTGGAAACCTACATTTATAGTCTAGTCCACGGACACGTTCACCTATCTTTTTGGCAGGAACTCCGCCAACAATCGCATACGGCTCAACACTTTTAGTAACAACAGCACCGGCCGCCACGACTGCTCCCTCTCCAATGACAACGCCCTTCAAGATTGTAGCATGCACTCCAATCCAAACGTAATCGCCTATCGTTATTTTATCTTTCACATAAGCAAACGATTTAGAATGAACATCATGACCAGCCGAAACCAAAGCAACTCGGTGTGAAATCGAAACGCAATTACCTATACTAATTCCCCCTCGACCATCCAAAAGTGTTCCACGATTTATATGGCAATCCTGCCCCATTTCAATCCCCTGAACTCCTTGCAAAAATACACCCATGGACACATCACACCCCCGCCCCATCTTCATGCCAAGGCTACGGCAAAATAACCTACGAAATGCCTTATTCGGGAAATATGCAAACAAATTGTTATACATACTACAAAACATTTCATGCACTATACGCGAAACAGTCCTTTTTATCTTGGACAGACCTCTTCTTAGACGATTTATAAATGAACAAGTCGTTAATATTAAATATCTTGTGGTTCCATTATAAAGCCCAAATTTCATCAAATAAATCAACAACCATTGAGAACGCCTGAAACAGCCACGATACAATAATCTATTTCTTGAGATATTCCTTGCATTGCCAATCTTCTTGGCAAATGTCCAATTTAATGCTACATTCAGAAGTCTCTCTCCGACCTTCTTTCGCACTGAAAGTGCTTCTTGAATCGTGCACTTTTTCGTTTGTATTATTAAATAATATGCTATTAGATCCGAATCTAACATTACGCCCCAAAAATTGCGTCCCATGGATCCTACAGCATGCCTTCGGTAAACCGACGCCCTATCTGGAAGGAAAGCTACATCGAACTGAGTTGCTATAGACCACCAAAGTGTAGAATCACCCAACCTGAATCTCCAAGAAAACAAGTCCCTATAAACTTCATGCACATGTTTAACGGCACTTTTTCGCACCATCGCCGAAGCCGTAGTTCGATGTACCCAACTCAACATTGGCACTTCTTGAGGTACTGTTTCAAACAGCTCAAAATCAAGAAAAATGCCTCCCTTCATTACATACAACTTATCAGAATATGGTAATGTATCTTGTAAATCACCATTTCTCATATTCAATAATGCCGCTGCACAAAAGCATTCGCCTACATTAGGGTATCTCCTCATCACATCAACTTGCTTTTGAAGCTTCAGCGGATCAATCCAATAGTCATCGCCCTCGCAAAACGCGATGAAATCACCGCGACAATGAGCTGTCACACGATGACTATTACCACCAAACTTCGCAACATTTTCATTCCACCAAAGGACACGGATTTTTTCCGGATATTGCTTCTGATACTCAAAGCATATTTCACGAGTCTTATCTTGTGAACAATCTTCACCAATTACAAGTTCGAACTCAAAATCCGTCTTCTGCATCATCACGCCTTCAATTGCCTGACGGATATATGATTCATGATTGTAGGCACACATCTGAACGGAGACTACAGGGTGTGAGCAGAGTTTCTCCATATCCGATGTTTCAATGTATGGTATATCCCTCGGATCGCCATCAAAAACTTCAATCGGCTCTCCGCGCAGGATTTCAAGTTGTTCTTTCAGTGTCATTTACCGAACCTCCGCTCCAGCAACCGTGCAATCTTCGGGAACCTTCCTCCAATCACCGTCGACGTCATTCTCACATACTCTCTCAATGGATCCAGCCTGAATGTATAAGCAAGGCCAATGAATATGCTGGTCCCCAAAACAAACTGCAACATCAGTTTGCACGCCAAGAACACATTGAGGCGGACTCCAGCATCACCTACGCCTAATATCGGTGCGCAGATATCGCACGCAAAATCAATTCCAAACACGACCGCCGCCTCTGCTACACATACTAAGGCCGTTGGCAACACATCTCTAATCTGCATACCGATAGTGTAATCGAGAAGTTTTCGATTCGGCCAAGAATTAATCAACACCCCCACGGGGCCCAGTACAAACGTTGAAATAGCAATCCATTTGAAAACCCCCAATCTAAAGGTCGATAAGATAACGATAAGAGACAACGACTTTTTGATTATCTCAAGTTTAAGAAACACGTCGCTACGACCAAGAGCCATGATTCCCTTCAGGTTTATCGTATGGAAAGGCCAAAGCGCGAACCCGAAACAGGCTAGCATCATGTATGGTGTAGCCGGGACCCACTGCGGTCCGTAGAGAAGAAGCAATTCTGATTTTGCGCAAGCAGCCACACCCACCATAAGTGGAAACACCAGAAATGTGGAACAGCGCATCATTTTTCGCATTGACTCCCGGAGCTTGACTTTGTCATCTTGAAGGAGCACAAGTGCCGGAAAGGTGACACGCCCAAGCGTGGCGTCAACCTCGTTCATCGCCAACTGTGGCAGTGACCGCCCCTTGTTCACATAAGCAAGATCCGCCTTTGTGTAGAACTTTCCTATGAGAAGTCCGGTTAAGTTCACGAATACCTGATCCAGCAACGCGGACACAGACATCTTCCAACCATACGAGAACAGCGGCTTGAGCCTCGAGAAACTGAACATCAGTCTTGGACGCCACGCAATAATGAACCAACGAGCGATCATCCCCACAAATCCAGAAAGCAACGTTGACCAAACAAGCGCCCAGACGCCATATCCCATGAACGCCAAAGTCACGCCACAAATCGCCGAAGTCAAACACGTAATTAACGAAATACGAAAACTCAGATGGAAGAGCATCTTCTTCGTCAGCTCTGCTCCCTGAATCGCGTTCACAGCATTGAAGATAAAGCAGACTGCAGATACGCGAACGATATTCTTCAATACAGGCGTCTCATAGAAATCCGCAATCCAAGGTGCAGCGAAGAACAGCGCGATATATGCGACCATCGACAAGAACAGGTTGAGGAAGAACACCGAGTTGTAGTCGAGTGCGTCGGCGTTTTTCTTCTGAATGAGCGCCCCGCCGAAACCACCATCCACCAATACGTAGGCGACGGCGAAGAAAATTCCCGTAAGCGCCACCGTACCATAGTCGTTCGGCGTCAGTAACCGCGCAAGGATCATTCCAACGATAAAACCGACGACCTGTGTGGACAACTTCTCAAGCAATGTCCACATAGCACCCTTCGCGACTTTAGATTTTAGGGATTGAGAGGGCATCTTTCAATCGTTCAACTCACAGATCACATGAAATTGTCTAGCCATAAATGTTGTATAGTCTCATGGGGTATTCCGTGTATTTAAAGAATCCAACATATTTGCATCTATTCAAGAGTACCAACCTTGTCGTTAAGCAGGTTTTCCGTCAAATACCCCGCATCCCCAAAAACGGAGTCGGTACTTTATCTTACTTGATATGGTGCGGCAACGTGAAGCAATCAAACTGGCATTCTTCCAACTTTTTACAATATTACAGATATCAACCATATTGCATTCCTATAGGCCAACGACCTACTACATACTATTTAAACACCACTTTATCAAGACTTGGCAATCGTTTTACATAAGGAGGTAAAGTCAGATACTCACCATAAATACTCCTTAGCATTTTATCTGGCGAACCAGGACAGGCAAACTTACTACCTCGGAAACTACAACTTGACAGAGGCTCAACAATCTGTGCTGGTACAAACTTACATTTATAGATGTTGATCATCGCATACCCATCAATGTCTTTGAATATATCTGGTACTGGCGAACTAAGCGACATTGCTGACTTACGCCGCATATATTCGGCTTCAGAAATTAACCCATTCTGCCTTCTGCGTTCCAAATACTCTTTGTTCTCGTTGTCCAAATACGATTTCACATCTCCACCCTTCATCTTTTTTATACGATACAAATCAATATGCAAACCTTTATGCGCATACGCATTGTCTTGTTCCCACTTCCCACAAGTGGCAATTGTCCCCAAGTCTTTCACATGTGCCCATCCATGAAAATAATGGGGTTCTGTCTTTGAATCTTCAAGGAACATCTCCTTCGGGAGATTGGCCCGCAATGCCTCAATGGCTACTTCGTATGTATCATCAAAAAGATTAAAGTCAAAATCATCATCCCATGGAATAAAATCCCTGTGCCGGATCGCCCCCAGTAGAGTCCCATAGGCTATCATGTAAGGGATATGAAACGATTCAAGTACATCTCTTACTGCAATCGCCATTTCAAAAAGTCGGTTTTGTACCCGCACAAGTTCTCCCTTCCCGTATCCAGTTTTTTCTGGAAAATCTAATATCTCTTTCATGTCTACCTCCAATTGTCGCACAAGGCATCTATCATATCTAGGCCAAACGAAGGAATTCTACATTTTTTTATTACGACTACTCTTTCCGCATAAGAATCATCTATGAAAATTGCCTTTTTATTGTCAATGAAATCAGCTTTACTATTATTTTTGCCAATGTGTATTACCCTTGTGAACAAACCGTCAAGCTTGTGTTTACGTATATCGGAAAATAAATCTCCATCATGCCGTGAAAGAACGGTCACCTTTATACCTCTGTTAATACACGAGAACACCAGACACATCACTTTGGGATTTATCATTCCCGTTGAGGACATCACCACCGTATCATCATAGTCTAAAAAAATCTCATTATACTCTAGGCTCAATTTATAACGGTTATCCAATGCTCGATCCATTTCAATAGGAAAATTGTTTGTCACAACTGACACATCGGCACCAAGTGCATCCCAAAGGGAAAGAAGGGCAAAGTTTATACCCCGTCCGCGGAACAAACTTGACGATCCCCCGAATCGAGCAGCCACCTCAAGCAGAGCTAGTTCGCCATCGCAAGCACGCTTAAACTGTGCAAACCACGCTCCTCTAAACTTCAACGCATAATTGATTTTGCTGACCAAATTGCCAAACTCATTTTGTTCCACATCGTCAACAGGCTCTGTGTGAACACTAATGCCATTCATGGTACGGGCCCTTACACGCGCACCCGCAAATAGCAATTTTCCATTCTTGTCAGAAAAGCAATCCACCGTATATTCGTCACCTGGAAGGAGTTCAAGTAGCAAGACATTCTTGTTTTTTAAAAGGAACGCCTCTTTCTCCGATTCCGAGCCTAAGATTGCGACTCCTCTTGAACTATGCCCTATGTCTGGTTTGGCAAAGACAGGATATTCCATACGATCATTTTCTGAATATACCGTAGGGGTACGAATTATATTTTTCAGGGCGGAATAAGTCATACGTTTTGACAAACAGGTCTTAACCGTATCAACTGGGGACGTTACCACATAACAACCGAGTTCTATTTCTGCTTGTTTCAAAACAGCAAGGGACATATCCGTGGCTGGGTAAATCAAGTCTATGTTATGTGTCTTAACGATTTTCTTTACAAATGGAATAAACTCTTCGCTATCAATCCATGGGATACCATCAACGATGTCATCATAAACAAAACGACCATGATCATCAACAGAAGAGCCCCCTACAAGGTGAAAGTGTCGATCACCTGACAGTGATCGCGCAATCTCAAGTGCGATTTCAGATCCGCATGGAAAAACGAACACATTTTTCATACTACAACACAATCTCCTTTACATTCTCTGCTATCGCCTTGGTATCCTCAAACGGCAAACCGTAGTATGTTGGGAGAGTCAATACTCGTGCGGCAACATTCTCTGCATTTGGACAAGTACCCTTTGCGTATGCGTATGGTGCAAAGTCCGTCAGAAGCGGATAGAAGTAGCGACGAGAGAACACATTGCACTTCTCCCTCAATTCAGAATAAACCCGTTCTCGCGTGGCGAAGTCCTTGAACAAGACAGGAACATACGCCTTGTTCTGTGAGTACGGGATAAGCTTCACTTCTTCGCAACCTGCAAAACTCTCTGCATACGCATCGTAAATCTTCTGACGATAATCCAATAGTTCGTCAATCTTCTTCAAGCACTCCAACCCCATCAACGCCTGAAGCTCGTTCATCTTCGCATTCGATCCGACATCCACGCATTCCGTTTCGCTATGGATCGCAAAGTTCCTCAGCTCAAACAACTTCTCCTGTACCTTCGCATCTTTGAATACCAGCAATCCGCCCTCGCATGAATGGAACAGCTTCGTCGGATGAAAACTAAACATGCTCATATCCCCACAACACCCGATGCTCTTCTTTTCTACACGTTCTACATGTTCTACACGGCTAAAAACCCCAAAAGCATGCGCCGCATCGTAAATGATCTTCACGCCATACTTCTTGCCCAGCCTCTCAAACCCTTCCACGTCGCACACATTCCCATACACATGCACTGGTACAATTGCTTTCGTGCGGGGCGTTATCAATTTCTCCGCCGCCTCCGGCGAAAGGCACATTGTTTCAGGATCGATGTCAGCAAAAATCGGATTCGCGCCAATCCGCTTCAGCGCATGGCTTGTCGCGACAAACGTAAACGGCGTTGTTATGACGTCACCGCCCGATAGTCCCATCGCGTAATAACCAAGCTCGAGCGCAAGCGTACCGTTGTTGAAGAGCGCAAGGTTTGTTTCAGGTACGCCAAGGTACCCCGACAGTTCCTTCTGGAACCGTTGCAGCATCGGCCCGTTGTTCGTGAGCCACTGGTTTGACCACACCTCCTCCAACCCCCGCTTGAATTCCTCCAGCGGCGGCAGATACGGCCTCGTCACCAATATCGGTTTCTCAAATCGTCTCATTAAAACGCTCCGCGCACATGGTACATCTCTGCGACTCTGCGTCTCTGCGTTAAAACCAATCAGGCCACTTTTAAACTCAAATCAACGATATGATTTCCTTAATCGGCATGCAGAGTTCCGTGCTGGCTTCTTGTGCGCGTTCACATTCGAGGATGCGCTCGGCGCACTTGCGCATCGCTGGGTAGGCGGCACGGAGAAGCTGGTTTGCGTAGATGACGACGTTGACACCGATTGCAGCGAGTTCGGATTCCGTCACCTGTGAATAGGTGGAGGGAACAGCAACAATCGGCTTGTCAGCGGAAACCTCAGCACGGAAAAGTTTGACGAAAGATACGATTTCATCCGGAGTCTGAGCCTTGGAGTGGATCATGATTCCGTCAGCGCCCGCATCGATATAGGCGCGACAACGATTGATGGCGTCCTCCTCGCCCGCACCGGTTATGAGCGATTCGCAACGAGCAAAGATCATGAAGTCATCTGTAATCTGTGCCTGCTTGCCGACCTTGATCTTGTGGCACTGATCTTCAATGGATGCCTGACGCTGGACGTTACCCTGCTCAAGGAGCGAGTTCTGCTTGAGTCCGATTTTGTCCTCGATGACAACTGCCGAGACGCCAAGGCGTTCAAGCGAACGAACGAGAAACACGAAGTGCTCGGGAAGCCCACCAGAGTCGCCATCGTAAATGATGGGTTTGGTCGTCACTTCAAGGATGTCATTCACCGTGCGAAGGCGCGAGGTGATATCGACGGATTCGTTATCAGGCTTGCCTTTCAACGTAGAGTCGGTAAGCGACGAGAGCCACATCGCGTCGAACTCATGCTTCACCTTGGCTCCGTTTGGGTCGGCGGGATCCTTCGGCACCATCACGCTCGTGTTCTCGACGATGAGGCCGGAAAGTCCGCTGTGCGCCTCCATCACACGAACGATGGGTTTGGCGTTCAAGAGGCGACGTAGGCGGCGGCGGCGGATATCCGGCGTGGTGCCTACTTCGCGGATGGCCTTGTTGAGCTGTGTGGAGGAAATGCCCTCGGTGTATTCCGGTTCAACAAGCTCGCCGCCCCAGGTCGCGAGGGTGTCGATGACGCGCTGGCGCGTCTTCGCCTGTACTCCCTCGCGCCAGTCGGTGCCGTGGACGACGTAGTCCGGCTTGAGCTTGAGGAGGTTCGGGATGTAGTCAAGCTGCTCTTGCGGAATGACTTCGGTCACGCCCTTGAGCGCACGGACCACAGCAGCGCGCTGTTCGTAGTTCATGTAAGGCAGGCGCTTGTAGCTCGCAATGGCAGCATCCGTAAGAACGCCAACGGTTACGTCACCAAGCTTGGACGCTTCCTTGATGATGTTCAGGTGGCCGGGGTGAATGATGTCGGCCGACATCGCGACATAGACGCGCTTATGCATTGAAAGACTCCTTCTTTACTTCAACAGGATTGTTTCCAAGACGCTTTAGGTTAACATGGGCGAAAAGATCGTCAACGAGAGCATCCCAAGTGAGGCCCTTTTCGGCGGCGAGTTCGCGGAGTGTCTTCAATTCTGGTACACTCTTGATGCACTCAGGATGTCCGTTGTTACGGCAGATATACTCAAACACCATGTACACCGCATGACCATGCGGAATGCCGTAGTGCGAGGTAAGGTAGTACGAAAACGCATGCGCGGCAGTGGTGCGAGAGATGTCAATCGCCCTTCCCGCCCAGTAGCTTGCCTCCGGCCAATTATCCTCCTTCATCAGCGCAAGCGCACGGTTCGCATACTCTTTCGATTCCACCGTGGCGCCCTTCGCCCAAAGCGACTCCACTGCTTGCGCGTATGCGTCAAAGTTTGTCGCCGCCTTCTGGTACGGCGTCTGCGTGGCAGAAAACTCTGGAACAAGTGCAACGTCCGAAGGACGTATCACCTCGAAGTCGATGGAGTACTTAACCTCTCCATCATAACACACCGCAAACCGCGTTGCCTCGGCGCCAGTGCCGGCTGTTGTCGGAACAGCCATGCACGGCAAGACTTTCGATGGCGCGGACTTGTTCGTTAGAAGCTCCTTGACTGACATCCTGGAAACAATCGCGAGATTAAGCAGCTTCGCAGTATCAATCGGAGTTCCCCCGCCTACGGCGATAAAACCATCTACAGGTTCCTTGTTCTCTGAAAGCAACGCCTGGACCTCTTCTACTTTGGGATTTGCACTGGGAACGGCAAGATGCGTGATGATTGGTTTATTAACGCAGAGACGCAGAGACGCAGAGATTAAATCCTCCGCACCGCAAAGTCCATACGATGCTCCCCCCGTCACGAGGCAGATGTGAGACTTGCTTGTAGAAAACTTAACCAGAGCCTCTACAGCATTTTCCCTACCAACTACTAATTTTTGTTCAGCCATATCCTCATGCCCCTTTACCATGCAGTGCAAAGAAAACAATTCCAATAAGAGACCAGATGCCCAGCATCATGTATGCCTGCTTGTTAAGGCAACCCGGCATTCCCGGGATGAGCAGCAGCGCGATAAAACCGAGGGATAGGATGGTTCCTAGCACTGCAAGGCATCGCAGAGCCGTCCTTGGCTGTGCCTCAAGACCCTGTGAACGTCTTCTGCGGATTGTCACAAAGCAACTCCAGGCTGCATACCCAAAACCAATCGCCCCGCCAATCGCCGCCATGTCCACGAACCATCCAAGCGCCGTGCGCCCAAACCACGGACCAACTACCGAGAACACCAGACAGAAGAGGATTGCGTTCGCAGGAGTACCATGCGCGGGGTGAAGCTTCGCAAACATTGCAGGAATATACCCATCCCGTGCCATCGAATAGAGCAGACGGCTTGTAGCCGTAAGAAAGCCAAGTATGCCGGTCAAAATTGCACTTGCCACAGCTATACCAAGCACCACCAGCCCCGCCTTGCCCATCAGCGCCTCCACGGCCGCGCCAACTGCCCAGTCATGCTGTTTGACGAATTCCGTCCACTCCGGCGATGCCGCCGCCGTCACGAGGTTGTTACAGGAATACACCACGCATCCAAAGGCGATTGCCACAATCATGATCAGGTTTACCTTGCCAATCGAGAAATTAAACTCCTCAGCTGCCTGCGGAATCGTCTCGAATCCAACGTACGCCCACGGCGCTACCGCCACAATCGCCAGGATGCCGCTCATGGCTTGCTTGGAGAACAAGCTCGTGCAGTGGGTGGAAGGCCCCCAGAGCGGAACAAGGTTTGACCAGTGCGTAATCGGACTGAATAACGCCGAGATGGTAATCACCAGAAAGGCTGTCGCAAGAGAGATTGCCATGATCGACTGCACCAAGCCCGATTTCTTAATGCCGCGAATCGAGAGCCACGAGACAATCACCAAAACCACAATGGAAAGCAATACCTCCCCGAGCCAGATATCATATCCCGCCACTTGATACAGTTTGCCGAACTGAAACACGCCGAAGAACAACTTGCGCGTCATCAATCCCAACGCCGTGCAGTTCATGGGGACATTCGCCAAATAGGCCAATGCCAGAAACCAACCGCAAAAGCACGCATGTTTGTCGCCAAAGCACTCTCGCGCAAAGTTGATCTCGCCTCCGGCCTTGGGATGAAGCGACACCATGTAGCTGTAGCTGAAGGCGATGACCACCATGATCAGCGCCCCAATGACCATAGCAATAGTCGTACCAAGCGTTCCAGCCGTAGGAAGGAAAGTCGTTCCGGGCATCATGAACGCACCCCATCCTACGATGCAGCCAAACGCCAGCGCCCACACGCTCATCGGCGAGAGGTCGCGCTTGAATCTGGTCTTGTCCGATGACATTCTCAGGAATTGTACCTTACATTGATGCCGTATGTCGTAATAGCGTCCTTCAAAACCTTCATGAAGTTTTCAATGTCACATGCATCAATTGCACCGAGAGCACAGAGTCTGAAAGTCTTCACCGATCCGACCTTGCCTGCGTAAATTGTGAAACCACGGTCACGACAATAATCGTGTATCTTCTCGAAGGACCAGTTCGGGTCATCGGGATAGCAGACGGATATCACGAGGCCGGCTTGATATTCACGCTTGATGAGGCTGCGAAGTCCAATCTCTGCAAGCCCTTTGTGAAGTGCTTCGAACACGCGGGTATGCCGTGCCCATTTTGCAGTCTCTCCCTCTGCAAAATACTCCTTCATCGCTTGCCTTGTCGCGTAGATGGTCTGGACAGGCGGCGTGAAATGCATCTCACCGGTCTTCTCGAAGAAATCATACTGACGAAAGAGATTACAGTAGAAGGATCTCTTCGGAAACGCAGCCGACTCCTTGATCTTGTCCTCGCGCCCGACCACAAAGGACAACCCCGTCATCGACTGCAAGCCCTTCTGCGCGCTTGCCATCAGAAAATCAACATTGTCGTCGATTATGTTGATAGGGCGCATCGCGTATGTTGATGTCGTATCTACAATGAAGGTACAGCCATGTTTGTGGGCAACAGCACCGATCTCGCGTATTGGATTGAGTACTCCGGACCCGGTTTCGTGATGGGTAGTGTACACGAGAGCAACATCTGGGTTCTCGGCAAGAGCCTTGTCCACTAACGAAGGATCGACAGGCGTCTCAATCGGCAGACTCAAGTCTATGTGCGGCATGCCGTAATACCGGCATACATCTACCGCCCTGCTGGAATAAGCACCGTTGTTGGCCACGAGAATCTTCTTGTCTGCGGGAAGAAGCGAATTGAGGCAGACATCCATGTTCAACGTTCCTGATCCACAGAAGAGAACGCTCGTGTACCGCTCATCGCCATGAACGACCTTCACCAAATCGCGACGGAGGTCTTTCATGATATCGAGGAACTCCTGTTCGCGCGGGCAAATGTCCGGTATCACCTGCGCCATCTTAACAGTGTCCGTTGTCGTTGCAGGACCAGGGTTCAACAATACATTACGTTTGACAGTCATTTCATCGTACCTTTCTTTTGAGGGTGATTCTGGGGTTACGGCCGCAATCGTTTCTCATGCGTCCGCCAAAGTTTTCATATAGAGCGCCTTGTTCACTTGCGGCGGCTCTTTCGGGCGTCCAAGGTCCTTGCGGGCGCCCTTCGCGACTTTGAAAAGGATGAAGTTGGGTTTCTTGGGCAATTCATCACTATACTCGGACTTGTGCTGATTGAACTGCTCTTCCATCGAAATGAGCCAACGCATTCCAGAAGCGACATCATCAACGCCGATTCCTTGAGGATTGACGTACTGGTCTTGCGGAGACTGGAGGACATTGTAGCCCAGTTCTTCCGCAATCTTCTCGAAGTCGATCTCACCACCAACCGTTGGCTGACCACCAACCGAGTCGTGTGCGGCGTTGTTGAAGACGATGTGCGTGAGGTTGCCACATCCCGACTGTCCGACAATCGCCATGTTGCCGAGGTGCATGATGCTGGCGCCGTCGCCGTCCAGGCAATAGACTTTACGATTCGGTTGCGCCTTGGCGATCCCAAGGGCGATCATTGACGCATGGCCCATTGAGCCGACGGTCAGGAAGTCGCGCGAATGGTCCTGCCCGAGGCGTTCGCGCGTCTCATACACTTCACGCGAAATCATGCCGGTTGTCGAAACGACCACGGCGTCTTTCGGCAATGCCTTCAGAACGCCTTCGATCGCCTGTTCGCGCGGAAGCGTAGCGATGTTGGGTTTCTTGTTCTGCAATTTGTATTCGGCAAAGAGTCCCTTTCGGACAACAAGCGCGACTGGACGCGATTCCGCCTTGGCGCGTTCGACCATCTTCCGCGTCAGTTCAAGCGCGGCGGCCTCGTCATCCGGCAAAATCTCCGTCGGGATGCCCAACGTCTCGAAGAGAGAGATGGTCACTTTACCTTGTTTCACGTGCTGTGGCTCGTCCTTCACGCCCGGCTCGCCCCGCCACCCAACGAGCAGAACCATCGGAATAGAGTAGACATCTGGATCGGCGAGTGATGCAAGCGGATTCACGGCATTGCCCTGTCCCGAGTTCTGCATGTACACGAGTGCTGGCATTCCCGTCGCAAGAAAATGCCCAGCCGCCAATCCAACCGCTCCACCTTCGTTCGCGGCAATCACGTGGTTCTTCCCGAACGTATCGGTCACATACGCACAGAAGCTCTTCAACAGCGAATCCGGTACGCCTGCGAAGAACTCCACGCCCGCCGCCTTCAACCTATCAACAAACCTTTCAACTTCAACCATCTCTCACCTTACCTCAACAATCATCTCACGTACACGGTACGTCACATATCGCAATATGTGAAGCAACGCGGCAACGCTCCGCGCCCGTGGGGTATGCAGCCGAATACCTCATTCCTTCGCATTCTGATGTTTTAGCCACCATCGCGTTGCCGCATAGTGTAACCTATTTGTTGCGGGGTGTCAATGGGGAGACTTTGGATCTTCAGTTCCCAAACTCACCTTCACCACCACACACTTCACTCTGTCTGTCCACGCGGTACGTCACTTATCCGAATATGTGACGACGATATTAGGAACCGCATCCGCATCTATCCTTTTCTGCAACTGTTCCCTGTGAGGGGAATCGACTACAGTGCATGAATGGGAAAAACCTTCGACGTTTACTGCGTGAGGCGAACTCGGAAGAATCTGGCCGTAGCACCGTCAGGAAGCGACCATGAGGTGCCAGTTGAATCTGGTTCCAGAATGACGGGCGAGGACCACTCATTCAGATTGCCTGTACCAATAACCGAAATGGTAAAACCAGTATGGTCTTCGACAACAGGAGGCGTGGTGATTACAGGTTTTCCGGAAGCGTCGAAGGATATCGACAGCAGAGTTGTCTCACCGGAAACCAGACCTTCACCGAAGGTATAGACGAGCGCATTCGCCCACGTACCACCCCACTTGGCAGGTTTGGCGTCCCAGGCCGCATCTCCGCCCGAAAGACCGTTCGTTGACAACCACACTTGAAAACGATCCTCAACATGCACCGTCCACATTGTCTCCGTGATGTTGTAGCCGTCAGAGATCGAGCAACTGACCGTATATACTCCGACCTCGGCTGGCGTGAACGTAAACGAACTGTCCGACGTATCACCCGACGAGGCATATTCCGCACAGTCGAAATTGGGGTACTCAATGTTCACAACCCAACTATAGGTCAATTCGCTCAACTCGCTATCAGATGCGTTGACGCTGAACGCCAATCTTTCACCACGATTTGTGGCAATCTCCGAGGCATCTGGAGAGCGGGAAGTTACCTCGGGTGCCTGGTCGGGGATTGAGTAGATTGACGCCGTCGCCTCAGCCATTGTACCGTTTGAGTCTGTCACAGTCACGGTCACGGACTGTTCGCCCATCAGATTGTGGCCAATCGTCACGTAGAACCTAGCCGACAACTGGTCCGGAGACACATACGTATCGTACCAGGAGATGTCGCCTCCGCCACTAAACTCCCAGTTATACGACCCCACTCCGCCTGTCGCTATAGCCTCGAAGATCCATATCTGTCCCTCCGAAACGAAATACATCGATTCGGTGAACGAGACTGTCAAAGGTTCAGTTTCATTTTCACCGTCCGCAAATCCTGGTATGGTGAACGCCAAGCAGGCGAGCAAAACACTGAATTTGTTTTTCATGATGCTTCTCCTTCCATTAAAGCGTGGACTTGTATTCACATCCGCCGCCTTCAACCCATCAACAAACCTTCCAACTTCAACCATCTCTCACCATCCAACCCGCCCACAAACCTTACAACCATCTCTTATCATCCCTTTTTGTCAAAACAGGTCAGACCTGTTTTGACATGGTGCCTCCTGCCTCGTCTCTGTCAAGTGTCCATGGCACGATGATGCGTCCACGCGCCGCATAGATGGGCCGCAACCGCTCTTGCAGCATGACCAGCTGCCGTACCTTCTCGGGATACGACAAGGCCGCCTGACTCGCCCTGAAAGTCTCCTTGGCGTACTGCCTCTCGCTCAGAGGTCGCATTTTCACTGCAACTGCCATTTGTCAAACCTCTCTTTCAAGTTGAAGGTTGAGAGCAAACCCAGAAACTGCGACTCGGAAAACCCCCTGCTCAACTGAAGCATCTGCACGCGCAATTTGTCCTTGAGCCGCCCGGTTTTGACGCATATCGCCGCCAGATATTCGGCCAACATGACTTTTGTCTCAACACCTTCGTAGTCGAATGACCGCGCCTGAACAAGTGCTTCCTGCAGCAGAGCATCATAGGCAGGAAGGAATTGAACCGGCGTTCCTTCAATGTTTATACATTCTTTTTCATACTCATCCGGCAGATATCCCCATTCTTTCAGCTTGCCGTAGACAGGCGAAAGCGGCGCCAAGTCGGAATCATCAGGGAAAAGAACAAATATATCAAGATCCATCGTCGTGACGGTCTCAACATAAAACATGGCACCCATCGCACCACCAATGGCATAGTCATCAATGACCTTTTCGCGCACCAGGCGATTCAAGACTTCAAGCGTCTTTTTCATACCATAAGCCTTTCACACCATGCTCTGCGTGCGTGGGGACTAAAGTGATGCTCAAAGGGTCTGACCCCATTGGTGAAGTAGAAGTGGTGGAGTAGTTTTTTTCACAACACAGGTGTCGGTCACATACGCGCAGAAGCCCTTCAGCAGCGAATCCGGCACGCCAGCGAAGAACTCCACGCCAGAATCATTCAAACAATCAACAAATCTCTTAACTTCTACCATACCATCAACCCTTCAGCGCCATTGTCGCAATCCAATCTGCCCCAAATGAACCAAATCATACCAACGACTGGTGGACATAACTTCGCAATTATAATATAAGAAATAGCATTTAAGCACACATCAATCTGTAATTCTCGTCAAAACTGAGACTTGTTCAATCTCATTCAATATTTCTGTGTGAGGCTGTACTTTGGCTGCTATCTCTGCATAAATATCCGCATTTAATGCTTCAGAAACCTCGTATGTGACAAATAAAGCATATTTCACCGGCTCCACAATCGCTGCAGCATTCTGGCGGCAATTAACCTTAACCGTTACATTTTCTGTATCAACAACTGCAATAGCACGTTCATTTACAAAAACTTCATGTTGCACTGTCCCTCGCTTTACCTTTCGATAATCCACTTCTGTTCGCACACCAATACTACTATCATCAAGGATATTAAACCACAGTTTTGCATTTCGATACTTTCTATTAGTTGTCGTTACAGGTGTCAACCACGCCAATGTTACAGTAAACTTCTTATAGCCACGAAATGAATTGACAGAAGGTGGGAGCGGAAAAACGTATGTATGCGCTTTATTATTTTTTAATTGCCCATATCCAATAAGAGTTACTCGATGATCGCTACATTCAAGTACTCGACTAATGCAACTCAGCCCATAGCCAATGTACTTAGCTATTTTCTTTCGTCCTACTTCGTCCTTATCATTTAAGCCCAACTTGTCCCCTAGATTACTTCTAATGTCATCCCAACCGGAAGAATGAACAACCATCGCTTTAAGAAGGCATGCTATATATTTATCAAACTCTTCCCTTCCAATTCTATTAAGCAGGACATCATACAGCGCTACATATCCTCGACAACAATTGTGTGTTATCAAAGCTGCAGAACAACTGGTTCCGCGAAAATAACATGTCCTATTCAATTCACCGGGGGCACCTGGACAAGCAACCTTTATCCCTGGAGCACCGCTCGTATTACAAATATTGTATTCGACAAAATCAGGCCCACAAGAGCCACTGCCATATAATTGCCGACCGCCATCCATAACTACATCTGGTTTAACGGATCGATTATACCCATCCCCAACAGAAGTTATAGGACTTGGCATTACTTGTTCAAATGGATTATGTCTATATCCTAGCACAAACTCGGAACAACTATCATTATGAATTGAACCAACAGTAATCGCATTTACAGACTCCGCAGGCGAAAGTAACCTTCTATTACGCAAATTTGAATTAATGAATCTGAAGAATAACACCTCTTGCGTTCTCCGATCTTTTGATTCAAATTCCCTTGCCCCAAGATTAAGCGTTATTTTATCAGCATGATTACCAGAGCTTACAATTATCAGCACATTATACTTATAACTAAGCCAGTCAATCAATCTTGCGAGCGGGCTCATATCACTAAAAAACTCGCGAGACTCATCCCCGAGTGAGAGATTAATCAGTTTTACTGTCGGTGCTGCTGGAGTTAACTGTCCCTCGCCCTCAAAAATTCGCCTAATAGCCCTGTGTAATAAATCTACAACAAATACATTTTCAGGTATTTGTTCCCGCCCGTTTTCATATTTGAATATTGGTCTGAGATATATCTTGCTATTAACTGGCGGCTCGTGTGTATTGAGATCACCATGCAACACAAGTGATGCCATCGCTGTTCCATGAATCTGGTTCTCGAATTGATAATCTTCCGCGAATTCATCTGGGTCATCTATAATTACCCTGTCCTTCAATAAAGTATGTTCAACTATAGGCAGACCGTCCAACACACCAACTATCGGTTCGGTACACACGGCTTCAGTATCACCTGTTACCGTAGTATATGGCTCAACAAACTCCACTTCATCTCTTGTAATCACTTTATTTACGAATTGGCCACAGGGACGAACATACATTATCTCCTCTGCTTTTATAAACTCCGCGTCCCCAGATTCTATAATCTGGGAGACCACGCTCAATGGCATAGCTACCTTAAGAGCGTGATATTTAATTTCTTCAACACAACATGATGCTATCACCATTCCCTGAGATTCAACAACTAAGGACCTGATTCGTGATTCGGCCTCACTTCTTCTCATATTATCATTCCTATACCACAATTCTATATCAAACCTTAGGAAGGTCTCCCCCATGTCGATTGCATGCCTCCAATCCTCCTCAATCCCCGTGTCATGCATTCTATCCTTAACACCCCAGCGTCGAACATCTTTCAACAAAATAAACAATTGCTTGAACTTTCCAAATCCATGTTCAAAGGTATAATCCGGATTCTCTTTATAATGTTTCCACAAATTATATAACTGATCAAGTGCCGTCCTATTACTCATCATCAAATACAAACGCCCATCCGATTGCGTATCTAGTTCTTCATCGTCTTCGTTTATTCTATTTTCAACAAGCCATTCTAGCCCTTGAATTCTGGCCACACAATTATAAAATGCATCTATCTCACCTAACACCTCCAGAACCAATACCAATTCAGGTTCGACACCCATTGCCGATTCTGCCAGATTAGCTCTTTCGGAAACAAAGTTCTCTCTAATGGCAGTTAATTTCGGAGAACAGCTATTCCAAACATCACTTACCGTCTGGCGGACTGGATGTCCATGACTCGACGGCAACGATTCGCGATCCGCCTCGCTTGGTCTTGGAAATATTAAGAGTGGCCTCTGTGGCATAACATTTTACTCTTTGTTTGACAATTCCTTGATTACATTCCTAATTGCCTTTTGTATATCTCCATTTGGCAGACTCAAGACGTATTTACGCATAACCGACAAACATACTTCCTCGAGTTCCGCATACGATAAGTATGCTCTTTTAGCCAATATCTCCTGTAATCTTGTTCCAAACACAATAGCAGACTTCCTTTCAAAACGCCTTATAAATTCACCTATACCCCAAGTATCCGGTCCCGGTATTTCTACATGGAGCTGAAATCTCCGCCAAACGGCCCTATCAAGAAGTTCTGGATGATTAGAAGCACCAATAATTACAACATGACTCGGCAAATCGTCAATCTTTAACAATAGCGTACTAACAACGCGTTTAACTTCACCTACATCATGTATATCTCCCCGTTCTTTCGCAATTGCATCAAATTCATCTAGGAAAAGCACACATCTTCGTGTTTTTACAAAATCAAATAAAGCGCTAATACGTGATGCTGTTTCCCCCAAATATGATGCCACTAGAGTTTCATATTTAACTGTATAAAGCGGAATCATCAGCGCTTCGGCCAAGCCTTCTGCAATAGAAGTTTTACCATTACCCGGGGCCCCAGTTAATAAAACTCTATTTCTCGGTGCAAGCGCGTAAGATGCAAGCAAATCAGACCTCAAGTACTCATCCTTTAAATTATCGAGTTTCGTCCTAACACTATCTAAAATAACCAATTCATCCAGTCTCCTCTTAGGAATCTTTTCGTATACATATTCAGCGCCATTTTGTTTTGGAGCTAAGACAAGATTCCGCGAATAAGAATCTTCGACTTTATCAATGCCAAATCTACTTCTTTGAAGAGCTTCTTCAATAGCAAGCGCTACTACATCATGCTTCTTCGCCCTCTCTTCTGAAGCGACTGTTTCAGCAATTCGTCGAGTTGCGATCCGATCGCCTCGCAATCCAGACTGAATCAATTTAATTATCAAATCAGATCTTGCCATTTCCACCTCACGAATCTTTAATTATTTGTCCTGAAATAAGGCCTCGAAGTGTCCCACATGGAACTAAAGGGTCAGACCCTTTTGATAAAGTTCATTGATACAGTTGGTGGGACAACCGCCCTTATCCGTACAATGGCATCCGATTGAAAACTTCACCTGCACGCCTGTAAAGAACTCCACGCCCGCCGCCTTCAACCCATCAACAAACTTTCCAACTTCAACCATCTCTCACCATCATTTCAAATGCGCGGTACGTCACATATCACAATATGTGCAGCGCTCCACGCCCGCAGCCTTCAATCCACCACCAACAAACCTGTCTCATACCTTTTGCCAAAACAGGTCAGGCCTGTATTTACACGGCAACGCATAGGCGTTCCTTCTTGTGTTCACGGGCAATCCACCGTGCGAACGCCTCTGCTTCCCTATACAAAAACGACAGGTCAGGCGGCGGCGCATCCATTATCATTCGATAAATTTTATTGTTTTGAAGCGCCTCGTATTGTTCTTTAGTAAATACTCGCATAATGCCTCCTTGTCAATTTTATGATGTCTCAAAGGGCCCCATTGGTGGAGTAGAAGTGGTGGAGTAGCTTTTTTCACAACACAGGTGTCGGTCACACACGTGCAGAAACCCTTCAGCAGCGAATCCGGCACGCCGGCGAAGAACTCCACGCCCACCGCCTTCAACCCATCAACAAACTTTCCAACTTCAACCCCGTGCGAAAACAATTCAGCCCTCTTTTCGTAGTGTCACCTTCCAAAAACCACGCGTACCGCCTTCACGGACAAGTACACCCTTTGTCTTCAATGCGGCTATCTGTTTCTCGACAGTTCTTGGCCTAACATCTAAGGTTGATGCTATCTTACGGATTGCGGTCCTTGGATTCTCGATCAATATCTCACAAATGCGACGCTGTTCATTGGGAAGACCCACAAAGGAATTGTCCCCCCTATTGCCCCCCCCATTGTCCCCCCTATTGGTTGCGGGGGCCGGGCGCCAGATGACAATGCGAAAGCGACCAGAAACCTCCTCCAAAAGAGGTTCCCTAAGCCCCTTTGCCTTGCATTCTTTCAGTAAATCGGTAAGTCCTGTCCCAATTGTCTCGATGTACTTCACCTGATACATGGCGCGGGCGATTCGCGGATTCGTGGCAAACGACTCGTGCTTCTTGTACAATTCGGCAACGGTTATCGCGCGGTGGATCCGTCCTGGGCTGATGACCTCCACGCGATCCGAATAGACCTCAACCTGAATGCTGCCAATGCTCGCATAGTTTCGGTGGGCGATTGCGTTGTTGACGGCCTCGGCGATCACCGTGTTCGGAATCTCGTCCACATCGTCCGCTGCCGCGCCGTGGCTATGTACTCCGGCACCATGATTCAGGTGTCGGCTGATGAATGCTATCGCCTGGTCAGCCATCAGAAACAGATCTCCCTCGACAAGCTCCATGTCAATGTTGGGCTTGCGCTTTTCTGTTCCTGGATAACACGCGCACTTTATAGCAGAACTGGGAAACGGTCCCTGTACGTCACGCCCGAACAGTAGCACACCTGCCTTCGTCGGCGCGTTCCGCTTAGCGTCAAACAAGTGCAATGACCGCAGGACGTCAACAACCGACGGGTTTGGTGGATATTTGGCCTGACGTATACGGACGGCTCTCTCGACAAACCAAGCGATTCGGGCCGCATCAATGTCCTCCAGCGAAGCATCGGCCAGACACTGATCTTCGAACGGCTTCTCCGATAAAATGCCGTCGTCAAGCATGATGTCGCGAAGGCTGTTCCGCACCTCGTCCAGCAGATCGTCGACAGCCTGTTCCGGTTCCGCATCCTGATATCTGACGCGCACACGTTCTTTTGAAACCTTGTCCAAGAAGCGCGCTTCACGATCTTCTCGCTTCGAGTTGTCCGAACCTCTCACCATTACCAGTTTCGTGAGCCCCAGTTCCCTGGCTTTGTCAAATTCTTGTTCCGTTGGAGACAATTCCCCTTCACGGCAATATCCATATCGATTTCCAATCAGGACAAGATAGATGTCACATTTCTCGATTTCTCCCAGATAGACTTGTTGCGTGGATTTGTCCGAAGCCGGTGCATCTATCTCAAAGACAAACACAGTGAAATATGGCTTCAGTATCGGATCGGACTCAATCATCCGCTTGATTGCAGCCCGTTCGTGCTCGAATTCCTTCTGCACACTCGATATGAATAGCCGTTTCATGGCGACACTACATATCCGTTCACAAAATTACCCAGACTTGGATGTTCAGTTCCCAACGGGGCTAGAGGGTCTGGCCCCATTGGTGGAGTAGAAGTGGGGGAGTAGCTTTTTTCACAACACAGGTGTCGGTCACACACATGCAGAAACTCTTCAGCAGCGAATCCGGCACGCCGGCGAAGAACTCCACGCCCGCCGCCTTCAACCCATCAACAAACCTTCCAACTTCAACCATCTCTCACCTTACCTCAACAATCATTTCACATGCACTGTACGTCACATATCGCAATATGTGAAGCAACGCGGCAACGCTCCGCGCCCGTGGGGTATGCAGCCGAATACCTCATTCCATTTCCGCATGTGCATTTCTCCGCTCATGTTTGAGCCGTATAGTATACCATTTCCCCGCTGACTTATCCACCGTTTGACCATGCTGTTGATGATTTTCTTCTGTTGTTCCGCCACATGTGCCTAACGGCCTTTATCAACTCAAAACCACATCTCGAAACAAGAATCGCTCTAAACCCTTACGACAATACTAGTTGTTCCAGAGTTGGCAATCATCCCATGATCCGCCGCGATTTCTCGTCCTTGTCCCACATATTCTTGAACAGATTCTTGTCCTTCAGCATATCCCAGCACTAATCCATCAATACCGGCTTATACCCAGCCGCTCAATCGTTTTATAATGCCCCCGCCGCATTTTATACCATATTCCCGTATTTTCACCTCGTCTGAAAATTCATGCCGCCTCTCGGTATGTTACAGTAGCGCAATCACGACTTGAAGAAGTCACCCTGTAGATTCGCCTTACCTCTGGCAAGACCTCTGTCTTAAAACTTGCAGAGAACGCCGTCTCCAAATTGATGTGTACGGGACCACCGCCATGCCATTTCAATGCCAACAATGCCCGATTAACTTTAAGTTCGCAATCGCGCTCCTCTTCATAAGTCCTCGGTAGCGGACACTGTACAGAAAGATTCACGATGTCAGACGGCAAATGGATACGGTCTGTCATCTGAGGCCACATGTTCCCGATATGGGAACTGTGCTGTGAACTTGTTATAGCCAGAACCGGCAACTTGCGATAATATGCCTCGGTAAGGGCTGGCATGTAATTCCTACTGGCCGTGGCTCCTGTACAATTGATAACAACTGGCTCTCCAGATTCCTCTGCGATGCCAACAGCGAGATATCCTGCGTGCCGTTCATCGACAGCAGAATACAACTTGAAGAACGGATCGCCCTGCACACTTAAGACGAAGCAATCATTCGTCGCCCCAGGGCTTAAGATCAAATGCTTAATCCCATACGCCTTCAGCAGCGCAATCACAATCTGCGCATTCTTCTCGTCAGTGTAGTAATGCTTTCCACTCATTTTCTCGCTCCGCTTTTGTTATCCGCTAGTTTTCGTACCCAAATGTTTATCATGTTGTCCGCACTTACACGACAACAGTATTCAATTTCATCCTACGATTCGGGGACAAGTCTTTAGGCTAATAGGTTGCAGACCTATTTACTCTCCTTGGCATAACATAATATAGTCCGGGGACCCTACTTCCATGATACGATTTTCATAAATGGCCACATCCTTATCACAAGATTTATCGTTGTAAACAAAAAGACGAATTGGTCTGCCAACAACTCTACTGACTTCATCAGAGACCCCACCGTACGATGTTTTATGGATACACTCGTCCTCAATACGAAACTACCACTCCCATATTAATTACTGTTTGCTTATATATTTACATAATTTTGTCAAATCAACAAGGGCATATTCATAGGCTTCTTTTATTGCACCAAGTAACTCTGCTTTCGATTCACATTCTACCGTTTTTCCCATATACTTCAAGTTTACAGGATAACCAGTAACAGGATTTAACTCATAACCAAAAATCCTTACACCCCTATCAAGGACATAAACAACTACTTCATCCTTCATTTGTCTTGGTACCGTTGGGTTTTTCACCATCCCTGGCAATCCAATCATCATTGAATTCTCTTGGAAATGTGATATCGTAGAGGATAGTATTTGTAAACTTGAATTGAATTGTATTGTTATATCATATTTTTCCTTGAATGCTTCTACCATTGAATCTTTAAAATCAGAAATTGTAGATATTATTTCTCTCCTATTTGCGAGACCTATTGGTATCTTATCTAATCCTACTTTAACAAAATTGAAATCCTCTTTCACATTATGCTCCTTTCTGCCATGAAATGGTTATTCCAACAGGGCTGTGTTCACTTTTTTCTGGATTATATGTCGTTGTTCCATAAATTCTTTCAGTACAATCAAACCTATCCAATGAAAGAAAGGAAGACGATATTAGTAAAAAATCAAACAGTGCTCTTGTACTCTTTATGTCATCCACATTTTTGCAATTCAAACTTCCCACTTCATCATGCATCTGACGCCAAAATGGATTGAAGAATCCTCCATGTTTTTTGACAAAATCACTTGATCGACTGACATTTAATGACCGCAATGCAGGCGACCATGGCTCAACGTTAAAATCCCCCATTACTATAGCAACTGCATCCTTTAATCGCCGCTGATCATCTCCAAATGCCAATCTATTCAACTTTCCTGCTGCGGCACGTTTTCTATCATCGCTATATGGAGCATCTTTTTGATTCCAATGGACAAGAAAGACATCCAACGAGGCATATAGCGCACTAACATTAAGCCGAACTCGTTGACAAACGCGATATTGCCCACTAACTTCTGCCGAATCTGTCTTAACAATATTCCTATCCTCTTCACCAAAACTACAATCTACCTTTATTCGAGCTGAATTATAAATAAGCATTGTCTTAAAATTTATGCGACCAGATTGATGTATAAGTGGCATGATCTTCATTTTCTTTGGGCACAATGAGCCTATTCTCTTAACTAAGTCCAAATCACCTATTTCGCCCAACCCAATGATATCATTCTCTTTAGACAACAGATTGATTGTCCGCAATACCGATGCTGTGTTACAACACACATCACCACCATAGGGACTAAGGCTCGTATTCCACCAAGCGATAGAAAGCGATCCTCCCTTTCTAGGTTTACCTATACACGACTCGTTAATAACAGAAAACCCTTTAAGATTTTATGCCAAGGCCTCCATGAGGTTAGACCCCATTGACGCAAACACTGGCGTTAATTCGATCTAGGGGGATTGTTAGGACGTGCCTCACAGCCCATTCACCAATTGGATAGCCAATTGCCAGCAAGACAATTGGGAACACAGTCTCGATTGTCAGCGCAGTGTTGAACCACCGTCTACTTTCCTCAAGGGCGGCCTCCTTATCATTGGCGGCCATAGCCTGTCCAATTGATATCGCGTAAAACCTAGTAGCCCCTCCAACAACGACGCTGTTGAAAAAGCCGATGAAACCTATCAGACATCCAACAGCTCCCAATAACCCATAGTCCACTTCGCCTAGCGCCATCAGTATCCACCGTCCGCAAAACAACCCGATTATAAGCGCATACAGGCTCCGCCCATATGTGGCTATAATGTTCAGAAATATTCTACGATTCGGAGACATGGCTGTTATTTCTCAAAGATCAATGGCGTTTGACCAATCGTTGTAATTAACCCAATCACTTCATTATTATCCATTAGAATCGGCTTTAGGCGGTTGATTTCGCACAGTTGACACCGCATTCGCTAATTTTGCTACACAGTCAGCTACTTCGGACAATGGGGTTTGTGTTTTAACCTTATCAAGTGTCGAATTCGGATTCGAGCAAAGCACCCTAATCGTTTTTGACATCAAATCCTCGCTCAATTCTTTAGCACTTGACACACCCTTATTCGCAAGCTCTTCTACCTGTTTTGCCATTCCAGTATATGTCTGCGCAACAACTACCTTATGGGCATATTCTTCCATTAATCGCCTATCTTGATTCATCAACTTATTTAGATGACACGTTAACCAAAATAGTGGCAGCACAAGCGGAGCTTTGCTCAACATGGCTTTTACAATCTTACCCCATAGGTCATCACCAACTATTGATCCAACAGAAGAAACTGCGCACGAACCAATTATGCAAAACCCAATCAAACAGGCATAAAAGGAAATTCGTTCAAATATATACCTATTACCTATCGACTTACGTTTCTCCTCAAATTGTGAACTCAATGTAGCAACTGTAGCCGTTGCCAACATGTCCTTCAACTTGCCCTGAAGCTCCTCGCAAGTGCTCTTGTTTTCTTCGATGAATTTCTTCAATGAATTAACAGCATTAGTCTGGCACTTTAAGGAGAATGTTTCAATTGATCTTTCTGCATCTTCTATTTTCTTGTCTACTTTGTCATGCAGATCATCAGAGGCTTTACGCAACTCATCCAAATCGGCATCTTCTCGCTGCCGTTCTTGCATCCAAGATTCTTTAGTTGATTGTAGTTTCGTCTCAAACTCACTAATGCTGCGCTCACAACGACCAAGCCTTTCAGCTAGTTCTTTGCTTTTGGTAAGGTCACTTACCAGATTACTCAAAGCATCTGATGAATGCGCCGCCAAGTTATTATTTCCAGATGGGGTAAGAGATCTGGATGCGTTCCCTACTGCAGCTGAGGCAGCTCGCATTGCTACTAAGAACTGCTTCTGCAACTCTGGCGATACACCATTAAATGTCTTCAGCAGCGATTCCTCCGGCTCAATACCCAAGGCATCTCTGAGCCGCTGTTTTGCATCTGCATTTATCGCATTCTGGACTACTGGATTTGAACTCTTCAATTTGTTTGATCCTCACTGTCGCGTTCCATAAACTTCACCCGTCTCTTTATGTTCTTTAAGTATTATTCGCATACATGTCCTCCCGTTTTATTTGCCGCAAATTATACCATTTATCTTCTCTCTACAAGCCGCACCATGCGTCTTCAGCAACGCAATCACAATCTGCGCATTCGTCTCGTCTGTGTAGCAATGTTTTCCACTCATACAACCACTCTCCTCATGTCAAGGCTTCGCGCCATAACACAATGTTTCCAACCCTTTCCTTTAAGTAACGCAACTGATAAATCTATGTCATGTACAATCATGCACAATCCTACGACACCGTCATATCAGAACGTCAACTTGACGATTCGGAAGATTCTGAATTCCGTATCTCCGCATATTCATGTGCCTTTTCCAATAAATCTATACTCTCAAGAGAATGCGCAGATGAAGATAATATCGGATATGTTGAAAGCACAAAAGTTGCAAGCCCAGAATGCTGTCTTTCTTTATAGATGGAAACCACTTTATTTATAACATTCCTGATCTGTTCGGGAATGTCTTCTGGAGGGCGAATCAAACACCGCACCTCTTGATTTACATCATCCACCTCAAATTCTTGTTTTGAAGATCTAAGATATGATTCCAACCCTTCGTCCGCCAAACCATGTCGAAATACTTTCCATTGAACATCGACCACACGACAATTGTATTTAATGCAGGAATGCCAATCACATAGATAAACCAATAACAACAAGGTTATTTGGTCGACCCGATTACTTCCTGTCGCCGCACTTATAAGTACGGAAACAAATTGACCAAGTTGTATTTTTTCGCTGTCCATGTTAAAACTCCTCCAATTCTTTTACCTTGTCCGGCGACGGGATATAGTCTTTAAATGCATGGATAACAGCTCCGAGTTTCTGGCAACTAGGCTTTACGATCTTTTCTATTTCCGCATCATCTCTGCCACCAATCCCTTTTATCAATGAAGCGATAACAATAATGGCAAGATGTTCCCCCTTACAATCAATCCGAGTTCCCCAATATGTCCGTCCATGAAATTTAATACTCTGTATATCATCCGCTGATAAATTATAAACTTTTTTACAATATGATTCATACTCTCGCTTCCCCTTCTTTCCATTGGAGATTTTAGGGAATTTATCATCATATAACTTTCCTTCATCCCAAATCTTCTTGAACATTTTTGCTAATGGTCTCATTCGACAACTTTTCTTTTCATATTCGAGATTAGTTGAACATCTTTCACAACAGAAATATTGTTGCGCATCCCCATTGCCCTGTACAAGGTAGAGAGATATTCTGTCACTGTTGCCCAAATCTAGTTCACTACGAAGGCTCTCCAATATGCCATGAAGCGCGGATGGAACAACTTTCTCCATCGTGGATATTTTACCTTGGAATTCTTCTACTTTATCCCTTAATCCATCGTTCTCATCTGATAACTTTGTCACACTTTTCTTCGTGATATGAGAAATTAGAACACGAACTACTACTAGTATAATAATCATTCCAAAGGCGCTCCATGCAACGGCTCGCCCATAAGACATATTAACACTATCTGGGAGAAGCGCACCACGAACCTCTGAAGACAGAAACAACGGAGAAACCACGACCAAACCTTCATATACAATACGAAGAGGTATTGCATATTTCTCTATCCACATTATAAAAGTTTTCATACTAAACCTTTGGCGGACGGATACTATGGGGTCAGACCCCATAGTAAGAATCAGCGAAGTATGTTCAACCATCTTAACGCGAATACCTTCTTGCCGCCCACTTCACAACTTCCAGCGGCACTGTCTTCCGTTCGCGCGGAAACGCAGACTTCTCGCTTTTCGACACCTTGGTGACGAAGTTTGCCGATCCAATTATACCACCCGACGTGAAGAGCGCATCTTCCCGATCTTCCTGTTCCGCCATGTCTGCGTCCATCCTGATCCGCAACTGCCCGCCGCCTTCAACCCATCAATGAATCTTACAACACCAACCATTTCTCGACATCATTTCATCTGCGCGGCACGTCACTTATGCGAATATGTGCAAGGTTGGGATGGAGACGTGGAGGGGCTCAAAGGGTCTGACCCCATTGGTGGAGTAGAAGTGGTGGAGTAGCTTTTTCACAACACAGGTGTCGGTCACACACGTGCAGAAACTCTTCAGCAACGAATCCGGCACACCGGCGAAGAACTCCACGCCCGCAGCCTTCAACCCATCAATGAATCTTCCAACTTCAACAATCTCTCACCATCATTTCACATGCGCGGTACGTCACTTATTTGAATATGTGCAGCCGCTCATGTTTCATCTTCCCATGGCGTGATTTATGCCAACAAAGGATGCTTTTGGTCTTTCGGCGACAGAATCAATGGGACGCCAATATCCGGCCATTTGACTTCAAGAACCGGATCGTCGAATCGCATTCCACGGTCGGACGCGGGGCAATAGAGATTGTCACACTTGTAACTGAACAGCGTATTGTCCTCCAGGACGATGAAGCCATGCGCGAACCCGCGAGGAATGTAGAACTGCTTTCTGTTCTCGCCTGTCAGCGTGACTACTACGTGCTTTCCAAAGGTTGACGAGCCTTTCCGGATGTCGACAACCACATCCCAGACCGCGCCCTGAATCACCCTCACCAGTTTAGCCTGGGTGTGCGGCGCGGCTTGCCAATGGAGTCCTCTCACAACGTCCTTCGACGTAGGGCCGGGATTGAAAACGTCTTTGTGCAGGACAACAAAAGTTTCTCGTCTTACGTCCCCACTTCCGCTACGGATAGTTGCCTACTGATGAAATCAAACAATGGGGCGACCTTTGGCGAATTCCAATCCCAAAGATTCGGATCTAACAAACCCTTCATAATTCCTCCGCGATCCCACACAGAAGGGCCGAGTACTGCCGCCTCATAATCGTTCATCTTTGATTTCTGCGATGGCTTCTGTCCTCCATGAATCTCAAGACAGGCTTCGTACCGTCGCCAGCACTCAGCAATGAGGGAAACGTATTTTTGCGGCACAATGTCTTCAAGCAGATTCTCAAGTTCTCCGTCCCGGTTGTTATCTGGGAAGAGGAAAATATCAATGGCGTTTTTGGGCGGCGCCAGAAGCCGCCAAGTCGAAATCGCTTCCTTCAAGAACTTCGTTCGGTCGGCAACACCACCTTTTTCCACACCTGTTTCATCTGCGTCAAATATCAGCGCAACATACAACCCGTCGCCATTTTTGTCCTCAGCAGAAGACTTTGCGCGGTCAAGTTTTGTGTACCCACCGACAGGAATTACCTCCACGCTCATCACTTCCGACCGAAGCAACACCCCGTCTACTGAACTTTCCGGAACACCAAATTCCGTGAACCCGGGGAATCTCGCGGCAAATAATGCACGAATAAAGCATGCGTCTTTCTTCCCTTCAACGAGAAATCTGACGGTTTTCATCGTACCTCCAGATTCATCGAAAGCGAATGGGTAAGTTCCTGATGGTTATACGGGAAAGCAACCACTTTATCGCCACAGCGCCTCACCATGTTCAAATACACAAATTCTCCGTCATCCACACAATCGGTTTCCTCACCTATTGCCTTCAACATTTCAATATTATGCGTCGTAACAATCAGTTGGATATTTCTATCTCTGGCCAGGCATACAATTGACTTCCACAACTCCTTCATCGCGGAATAATGCAACCCATTCTCAATCTCATCTACACAGAGTATGCCACCTCCGGGGCACAGCGCAAGAATTGACAGTATTTCTGCCGCCTTGACCACCCCATCGCCCATCACATTTATCGGCAGGCGCATCTTGCCATCACCGACTCCAACTAACAGCATGTCCCCATCGTAGGCAATATCCAAAATACGCGAGTCCACGAACTGCAAATATGGTAGAACTTTTTTTTCATCTCCCGATTTGAAAAGTCGTGAATAAACTGGAGAGATGTTGTTCCTTCGTTGCGACTGGTAGAAAACACACTCCCAATCATCATCCGTAGTCCGTCCATCTATTTTCCCGTACTCGGAACCTGTCTTCTGGGGATCAAAGGGATAGCATCGATATTCGTCCTTGATGAAAGCTATCATCATTGCTCCGCAGCTGACCGCATTTTCGCCACGATTCGTATAGAATTGTTGAACATAAGTAAAGGGTTGCCGTTCGTTGATGTTATCTTTAGGCGAATCTTCCAGCTTAAACTCAATCGCCGACCTGTGCGTACATTCAAAAGAAACCCCTCGGGTTGTTTTATCGGAGAATATACCATGCATGGTAATCTCTCCTTCGTCGCCAGCACCGTAAAAGAGCGTCGCGAGGCTTCTTGTTTTCATCCTCTCACCACGGTTCCATACCAATTTTCCAGGAATCGCACCGTTGGCACGATTGGATAAAAAGCAAATCGCTTCCAGCAAGGTAGACTTACCGCTGTTGTTCTTGCCGCCAATGATTGTAATCGGCCGAAAACTATCACAGGAGAAATCTTTGAACCCGCGGAAATTTACAATGTTAAGCGACGAAAGAAACCTTTTCATTTGCGACTCCTTGCTGGCGCTAATACCATTGGCACATCCTGCCTTAATAACATAGGACTTGTGTTGTGAGGATTATTTTCAGCAACGCACATCGGTACTATGTAGACTCTACCATCAGAACTGCGGACATGCGCACCATGTTCGGCAGGCCTATGGCACCCGCATACAGAACATCGCGACGGCCAAGAGTAGATATCCTGACCTGAAGCATTGCCATTCTTCATCCAATAAGCCTTCCAAGACCCGGCGGGGCTATTCGCATCAGAAGTATCTGGTTCGTTTACAACGAATTCATACGAACCCGCCCGAGCAACATCCATTCTTCTTTGAGCGTCTAGTGCATTCTCGACAATCGGATTCGAGCTATGGAGCCGGGAATCTTGCAGAAGCCTGAAATATTCATTGATTTTTTCGTCCGTCATTTCCCATCTCCTGCAACTTCAACCACATTCTCTGCAATTCCATTGATGGTTTCCATCGGCAATGTGTAATAGAGCGGGAGGCAAAGTATTCGGTTTGCAATGTCTTCCGAAATGGGACACGCCTCGGCATCGGGACAGATTGTCTTGTAGGTATTCACCGAGGGCCAGAAATACCGACGTGCGAAGACATTGCACTTCCGCAGGACGCTGTCAACGGCGGCAGATACGGCCTCGTCACCAAAATCGGTTTTTCAAATCGTTTCATAAAAACGCTCCGCGCCCGTGGGGTATGCAGCCGAATACCTCATTCCATCGCTTTCTGATGTTTTAACCACCATCGCGTTGCCGCATAGTGTAACCTATTTGTTGCGGGGTGTCAATGGGGAGACTTTGGATCTTCAGTTCCCGAACTCACCTTCACCACCACTCACTTCATCTGCCAACGCGGTACGTCAAATATCGCAATATGTGCAGAACTCCCCGCCCGCAGTTGTCAGGATCATAAAGTTTCATTCCCACTGGACATGATCGGAATCACATTCGACTCACAACTTCCACCTTCAACAATCCGCGCATTCTTCTCGTCATAATGCTTTCCGCTCATCATTTCCACCTTGGAAGCTTCAGCACCACCGTCAATCCGTAATCTCCATCGCTCCATCATCCACATCCAAACCATTCACAAGCGCATACAGGCCACACCCGTACGTGGCAATGATGTTTTCACCATACTACGATTCGGGGACATATGCTAATCAATCAAAGTGAGTACGCTAACAACACGAAAGATCAACTTTCATACTTCTTGATACATGAAAATACAGCCTTGGTCATACGCAGGCTTGACGTGGCTGTACACAAAAGCCTCTGCTTCCATCGGCAACCTGACAAACCCAAGCCAATTATAGTAACGTATTAACCTTTCTTGCGGCAATGCGTAGATGTACAAATATTTGACACCCACAAGATCCGCGACATTCTTTACTATTGGTTGAACAAATCGCCGGAATGCATATGCTCCGACCCTATCAACCTTTCCGCCCGCTGCGCGGTAGGCATCATTAACCGCGAAGTTGGCAAGCTCAATAGCAGGGATGGTATCAAACAAATCATCTTCTCTTCGCACTGCTATAAGACCTGATCGCAGTGAGAAATAACAGGCGAGTTTCCCCGTCTCAGCATCCTTCACGAGATATGTTCTGCTGCCATTGCCATTCTCATCGTTGTCCGCCTGCAACTTTAGGTATGACTCAAGACCTCTTGCGTTGTTTGGCGCGACAAAACCATCAATCAACTGCCGATTCCCAGGTGAACCCTGCAAGTGCTCGACAATAAAATGTTCGGTATTCAGATTCAGAGCGTCAATTTTCATACTGCTGCCGCTCCATGCGCCAGTCTCGCCTCACGCTCCTTCTTGTGTTCGTGCGCGATCCATTCTTCAAACTCGGCGACTTCCTTGTCCAACTGGGTAAAGTCAGGTTTAGGCGTATTGATGATCATCTGATACACCTTGTTTTTCAGCAGTTCTTCTCTATATTCATCTGTTATGATTCGCATCGCTTCCTCCTTCCTTGAGGGTTCAACTTTTTGAGCAAGGTTGTTTTGGGAACACTATATGGTCAGCCCACATAGTAAACCGGCGCATCGCCGAAAGTTCCTATCTCAAATTGTTCCGTCGCGTTTTCGCCACATATTATACCACATTTTTGCGTTCTCGTCTCAGCCGCAACATTATGACCTCCTGACAAGGCTCAAAGGGTCCCCCATTGGTGGAGTAGAAGTGGTGGAGTAGCTTTTTTCACAACACAGGTGTCAGTCACATACGCGCAGAAACTCTTCAGCAGCGAATCCGGCACGCCGGCGAAGAACTCCACGCCCGCCGACTTCAACTCATCAACAAACTTTCCAACCCCAACCATCTCTCACCATCATTTCACATGCGCGGTACGTCACTTATTCGAATATGTGAAGTAAAGCTGCCTACCTCAAATCTCAAGCGTACACCGTCTCTCAATGTGCAGTCTGCTTGCGACTCAGCATAAATTCACAAAATGTATGAAACTCGACAACGTGATTCCGTATAAATTCCCTCAAGACGGACTCTCCTGAATGCTTTAAGATTCTGTTAAAGGCTATCACTCGCGAATCAGCCAAACTTCGGTAATTCAGATTCAAGATTTCGATGGTGTTCTGTGCCTTTCTTGCATCCTCGACAGGAAGTTCCGGAACCGCACAGATCGAACCCGTAGGCAGATACGTGAGGTAGCGAACGGGATCTTCCGTGTCTGGATTGACGATCTCGCGTTCATCATTGGACTTGTGATTGTCGCAGGTATCACGGCAATCGCATGACAGATAGTGATTTGTCCAGTCAAAGACACGGGACGCCCCCTTGGGGGAACTCTGCGGTACAAAATGGTCAATCCGAGTCCGCGCATCTAAAGAATCTAACTTTCGCTCACAGTAAGCACACAGGCCCGATTGCATGGTTCTCAGACAACTACGAACTTGGCGCTTGTCAAAATCATCCCATGTCAACCCCCTGCTCGTTGCATCCTGCAAGGAACACTGTACCTCATCTGGCAACGTTGTCCTCATCAATTTACGCATGATGATTCTCTGACGTGTTTTGATTCAAAATCAAATTCCGCCTGAATCGCAGCAATTCCACAACGGGGTCCCTGTCGCCAAAATACCTTTCCAGCCGCTTGAACATTTCCTCGTCTTTGGCCGTTACGTACGACGCCGTCTCCAACCGACGGGCATATTCTTCTAGCTCCGCCCTTTCTTTGCATTCGGCGGCAAACGGGGTTCCAAACACATCCGTGAGCAATTGATTGGCATCCAGGCCACATGTTTGTCTTCCCGTTCCAAGAGGCTGCATTTCTCCGTCATTTACCAAAAATACCGACTCCCCTTTGACAGACGAGATAACCTGCGGACTATGCGTTGTAACAATAAACTGGATATTCGGGAAAGTCCGAGTCAAATCCCCGATAATCCGTTGCTGCCAGCTAGGATGTAAATGAAGGTCAATTTCATCAATCAAGACAATTCCGTCGCTGGCAAGAAGCGATCTTGGCGTTGCATCTGGCAACCCGCCATTGGCCTCCAGGATTCGCGACACAAGATTCAGTACGAGAACAAGGACGATTTTATAACCGTCGCTGTCAACAAAACATGTCTTGTCAACCCCACGGTCATTAATATCCACGGCAAGGTTGAGCGGACTCGTTGTCACCCTCAAGTTAGAAAAGCCCGGCAACAACCCTTCTACGGCCATTTGAATCGTCTTCTCCTCCAATGAGACATAATCGAAGTCTCTACGCTGCTCCCGTTCTTTACGAAACTTGTCTTCAACATAGTACAGCCATTCTATGAGTCCTTTATAGTCCAATCCTCCCTCCAACGCACCAAAATAGGCATCTGCACGACGATATTCCTTCCGAAATGCCCGCATGCGTTCTGGACGCTTTCTCACGACTGCACGTTCAGTATTGTAATATGCAATAATCGGCAACGCAAGCGGCTCGCCAACATTATCACCGTCAATGAAAATATCCGCAATAGAGTTAATCTCACCACGCGCTCTGCCAGGTGGTACCTGAGCCCTTGTCGTATTTGATTTGTCACGCAAACGAGTTATATCCCATGTTGCGGTCTTCTTCTCCGTAGGCAACAAAGACTTGCCAAGGTTTTTAAATTCTGCGGTAGCCTCAAATCGCATATACGGGGAAACAGATACCTCTCGCACTTCCCGTGAAAACACGTCGCTTGACATGTGCAACTTTGCCAAATCCCATTCTCGTCTGAAATCCGTATCCCTTGGTGCTGGAGTTTTGACGCCTTTGAATCGGGCAATGAAAGATGCGAGTAGGTATTTGATACCATCTAATATCGCCGTCTTCCCCTTACCATTAGGGGCCACTAGAACGGCAACGCCGCCTCGACCATCCTTATGATCTGGTTCTATCTGTGAAAAGAGTCCTCGCATATCCAGATGCAATTCCTTAAAGCATCTGAAACTACTCATCTTGACATCAAGTAGACGCATAGAACCTCCGATTCGAAATGTTGTTTAATCTATTTTGATTCACTCAACCGAACCGCCGTGAGTGTCGTCGGTGACAACTTCACAAACGGCAATAGGTTGATCGTAATAACGCCGTGCGTTCACTCCGATGCCAACCACGCCAAGAACAAGATAGATACTGATTGGACAACTCTTCCATCGTGACAAGCCAGCTCATGCCGGAAGCCACTTCGTCAATACAGATTCCATTGCTGTTGGCCTATTGGTCTTGCGGCAATCGCGTGGTCCTCCAAGCACATACCCGTCACATACGCACAGAAACTCTTCAACAGCGAATACGGCACGCCGGCGAAGAACTCCACATCCGCCATCTTCAACCCATCAACAAACCTTCCAACTTCAACCATCGTTCATCATCCATTTTTGTCAAAACAGGTCTGACCTGTTTTGACGAAATCAACGTCCCGCTTCATTAGGGGTTTTATGCAGAATTTGCACAAAACCATCCCCCGACGACTCAAGTAGACTCTCCATAGAAACCGCTGTCTGACAGTTCCTGCCATTTTGCAAACATTTCAAGATAATGCTGCTTGATGAAGTCCTGAATTACTGGAACTTCATGATCGCGGAGCGTGCCTTGCTGCATCATTCTGGAAGTGCCGTCTGCATAGACGAAGAACTTCGCCGCACCCTTCTCTCGGAGTTTGCCGTCTCGACTGGCATGGACGTGCATTGCCTCCAGGATGCAGTGCGTCGTGAAGTAGAGCCAATGCCCGAGAACCTTCTCTGCAAAATACTTTGGCATAGCTAAGCGGCCGTTATGTACTTGCGGTTTTCCGACACAATTCGAACCGCGATCGCGGATTCAACCTCGTCCATGTTCGTCTCGCTGAGAGCCCCTGATCCCATGACATAAGCGGCCTTCCCAGTCTTCAAGTTAACAACGCGAAAATTTTCCCCGTCTCGCGTCACCGCATACCCGTTCAAGACAAGATCCGACGCCTCTGCTATTGCCATCGCCTTTTCTTCAGTCATAACGCACCTCTACTTTCTTGATATTCTTCAGAAACGAATCCGTGTCATAGTACAGGTTATCAAGTATCTGGCGAACGTCTATGTAATCCTCCACCTCTCCGTGCCCATAGTCCACGCCGACCTCAAGATAACCGTCGTCCCACCGTTTTACACGTGTGTACCTCACAAGACGAGGTGATGTAGCAAAGCGAATCGTATCTCCTCCTGCCTTGAACATGGAGAAACATCCATCGCTGGACAATATCGCAGAACTAGTAACGTCACTCACATCAGACAAATCGCGGCAACGCTCCGCGCCCGTGGGGTATGCAGCCGAATACCTCATTCCTTCGCTTTCTGATGTTTTAGCCACCATCGCGTTGCCGCATAGTGTAACCTATTTGTTGCGGGGTGTCAATGGGGAGCCTTTGGATCTTCAACAATCCGCGCATTCGTCTCGTCATAATGCTTTCCGCTCATCATTTCCACCTTAGAAGCTTCAGTGCCACCGTCAATCCGTAATCTCCCTCGCTCCATCATCCACACCCATTCACAAGCGCATACAGGCCACGCCGAATACTATGGGGAAAGAACCCCCATAGTAAAAATCAGCGAAGCAACGCAGCCTTTGCCCTTGCATTTATAACATTCTTGAAACCTGCCAATCCAATTACATCGTTGGACAGCCGACACAGTTATAAGGCCAGTTCGCAACGAGAAATAGCAGGCCAGTTCACCAGAGACCACATCCTTCACAAGATATGTTCTGGACTCATTTCGCGCCTCATCCAGAATTGCTCGGCTCTTAAGGTATCTTTCCAACCCCGTTGCATTGTTTGCAACCGAAAAGGAATCAAGCAATTGAAGATGCCCCTTTGAATCCGTAAGATGCTCAAGGACAAAATCGTCTGTGGCAAATGATTGTATATCTATCATGCTGTGCGCATCCTGCTGCGTGCAATTCTCTCGCGCTCCTTGCGATGAACTTTTGAAATCCACCGCTCAAATTCATCTGAATCCTTTTGCAACGCAGTAAAATCAGGCCTTGGCGTATTGACAATCAAGCAATACACCCGATTTTTCCGCATCGCCTCTTCGTGCTCTTTAGTTATTATTCGCATGTGTCCTCCAATCCGTTCAATCATTTAGTGGTAATAATTCTTTTCAAGTTTCCTCGTGGGTCATGGTTTTATCGTGCGCATTTCACCTGGCCGACAATTAAAGGGTGCAAGCCACCTTCCTGACGACCATGTCCTGTTTGAATATTGTGCAGATTTTGCATATTAACGCTCTTTTGGCCTTCCTTTATCGCATGATTAACATGCCGCCGTGTGCGCATAAAACCTTCAGCCGCGAATCCGGCACGCCGGCGAAGAACTCCACGCCCGCTGCCTTCAACCCATCAACAAACCTTCCAACTTCAACCATCTCTCACCATCATTTCAAATGCGCGGTACGTCACATATCGCAATATGTGTAGCCGCTCATGTTTCATCTTCCCATGGCGTGATTTCTGCCAACAAAGGATGCTTTTGGTCTTTTGGCGACAGAATCAATGGGACTCCAATATCTGGCCATTTGATTCCAAGAGCTGGGTCGTCGAATCGCATTCCACGGTCGGCCGCGGGGCAATAGAGATTGTCGCACTTGTAACTGAACAGCGTGTTGTCCTCAAGGACAATGAAGCCGTGGGCGAACCCGCGTGGGATGTAGAACTGCTTTCTGTTTTCGCCTGTCAGCGTCACGGCGACGTGCTTTCCAAAGGTTGGCGAACCCTTCCTGATGTCGACAACCACATCCCAGACCGCGCCCTGAATCACCCTCACCAGTTTCGCCTGGGTGTGCGGCGCGGCTTGCCAATGCAGTCCCCTCACCACGCCCTTCGACGAGAAGCTTTCATTGTCCTGCACAAAGACGTTTTCAATCCCGGCCTTGCGATAACGCTCCGCGTTGTACGTCTCGCAAAACCATCCTCGCGCATCACCAAACACATCCGGCTCGATGATCTTAAGCCCTTCTATTTCTGTATCAATAATCTTCATCTTTTACTCATGCCTCTACATTTCTGAATAAATACAGTAAACGCTGATCCTGATAATTTTACAAAAGAACACTGATCAGAACCGCACACCAAATGCAAAAAGTTGTAAAAATAAGTATGCCAACTGCGGCACTGCACATGTCCTTTGCATATTTGGCAAATTCGTTCCACTCGGGAGATATGTGATTTACCACCTGTTCCACTGCGGAATTGATCAATTCCGCAGACAGAATCAAGGGCCAAAGAACAACCAAAACAAGTTTAACAGAAAAAGGAGCGTTGACAAAATAGATGCCCACATAGTGAATGACGCCAAAAAAGATTTCCTGCCTAAATGCGGTTTCGTTCAACGCCACCTTAATTCCTGCCATTGTGTACCGCGTGGCCGAAATAAAATGGCTTATTTCACCCTTAATACTCATTCGCGTTTCACCTCCGATTAAACCTCACGATTCTCGGCAACGCTCCGCGCCCGTGGGGTATGCAGCCGAATACCTCATTCCGTCGCTTTCTGATGTTTTAGCCACCATCGCGTTGCCACATAGCGTAACCTATTTGTTGCGGGGTGTCAATGGGCTTTGGATATTTTCAAAACTCACCAATCCCTGCGCAATCACTCGGTCCGTCACATATCGCAATATGTGCAGAATTCCCCACCCGCAGTTGTCAGAGGCATAAAATTTCATTCCCACTGGACATGATCGAAATCACATTCATCTCACAACTTCCACCGTCACCAATCCGCGCAGCCTTCAAACTACCAACAAACCTTCCAACTTTTCAAAAAACAGTTCTGACATGTTCTCTCACTTTTTGCCATAAGGTTTTGACGAGGCGTTGTCATCTCCAAAACCGATACGAGGATGTTTCTGTATCGGCGGCAAGAGTGTTCGGACAATCGTTTCTACGCCTTGCTCCACACGGGTCAAGCATTGTTCATGGCTGGCAAGGTTTTTCTTCAGTTCGTCCAGTTCGCGATTCTCGGCCCGCCCCCTGAGAAGATACGCCTTTATGATGTTAGTCGCCCAAATGCGGAATTGCGTTGCCCGTTTCGAGTTGACTCTGTATCCTACGGAAATAACGACGTCAAGATTGTAGTACTCCAACGTCCGCCTGACTTGCCTGCCGCCTTCAATTTGAACCTGGGCAATTTTTGCCCAAGTTGCCTCCCGGTCTAGTTCTCCAGTCTTATAAAAATTCCGTATGTGCTTGCCTATGACACTGCGATCAACACCAAACACAGTTGCCAACTGCTGCATCGTCAGCCAAATGGTTTCATCCGCAAGCCTCACATTCAACGCAGGGCATCCTATGGGAGAATAGATAACCATTTCACCTGTCATGATGTCTCCTTATTATTGTGCAGATATTGCACCTTAATCCAAATCCGGTTATAGATGGTAACCGGACGACCACCTGACATGGAGGTTTTATGCAAAATTTGCATAAAACCCTCTTTTGGCAATTCTCACTCCTTGAAGACATTCGCGATATGTCTAGCGATTACCGGTTGCGTTCTCCCAAACAACTTGCACATTTGTTCCTGTGTCAACCACTCCGTCTCGCCATCGGTCTTGACAGGCAGTTCGCTCCCGTCAGGTGATTTGTATACAATAATCTGCTGATCCATGACCATATCCTCCAGTTACTCGTTCACCTCGTCTTCCAAACGCCCACCCTGCCATTGTTTATGGTTATCACATGTTTCCCGCCACAGGTGTCAGTCACATACGCATAGAAGCCCTTCTGCCGCGAATCCAGCACACCGGTAAAGAACTCCACGCCCGCCGCCTTCAACCCATCAACAAACTTTCCAACTTCAACCATCTCTCACCATCATTTCAAATGCGCGGTACGTCACATATCGCAATATGTGAAGAGTGCCACGCCTGCATGCTACTGTAGCATCTCTTCCGCGACGTGCTCGCATCGCACAAGTTCTGTGCCCTTGAACTGGAACACGATCTGGTGGAGCATGGTTCCGCGCGCGAGGGACGGAACGGATTTGTCGGCGCGGTACTTCGCCAACTGCTCCAACGCCTCCTGGCGCTTCGATTCGATTTCGTCGTCCGTGGCGTCTTTCGCGGAATACTTCAGTTCGATAAGATAACTGTGCTGCACGTCACCGAAACGATAACGCTCAGGGAAGAGACAGAAATCGCAGAAGCCGCGCGAGAGTTCCATCTCCGGCTCCATGAGGTAGTAGTCAAGGTGTCCGAACTCCGCCTGCATGTAGCCCTGGATGCGGTGTTCGCCCTGAATGCCGCCACGCACGGGATTCGTCTCCGCGAAGTCGCGCGCCAGCCGTTCGAGGAACGGTTTCCACTCGCCGCGATAGGCGAACGCCGACGCGAGGCGCGACCACTCCGACCAGTCCGGCGGTCGCGTCCGCGAAAGATTGAGCCGCAGGTAGTCGAACACCTGACGGCGCACGCAGATGTTCGGAATGCGGAACCAGTCGAGTCCCTCGCGACGCTCCTTCATCGAAAGGATGCCGTAGTAGTAGAAGAGCGAAAGGAAGTTGTCCGGGTCAGGTATGCGGTCGGCGGGGAAGGACTCCACGAGCGGGAAGGCGATTTCCCCTTCTGTCGCGATCTTTTCTGTAATCGTCAGGGCGTCCTCCGCCCTCTCGGCGGCTATGCGACGCTGTATCTCTGCAATGGTGTCCAGCTTCGCGTAGTCCGTACGGACGTTTGGATCGACCCAGCTTTCCGGCGCCTCGCCTGTCATCACGAGGGACTTGAGGAAGTAGAGCGCCATGTCGCTGTTGAACACGCTCTCCTTGCCGCGCCTCTTTCTCGCAAAACAGTAGCCGTCGTACCATGGTTTGATGGACGCGACCCATTCGGCGGGCTCGCCGGTGGTGTACTTGCCGACACCCTTGAAGTCGGAAAAGAGCCTGACGCACTCCGCCTTGGAGAAACCCAGCATCGAGTTGAACATCTCCATCTGCGAAATGTTGGACGCGATGTTGAACCCGCTCGTCAAGTCGTCCATCGTGACAGGGGAAACGCCTGTCATGAAGATGCGGTCGAAGCTTGACTTGAATACCTTGAACCACTCGCGGTAGAAACCCTGTCCGTGCGTGATGGAACGATACTCCGGACTGCCGTCCGTGCGGAGCATCGCGTTCGTGAAGTTGTCGTACTCGTCGAGGATGAGATAGAGGTGAAAACCTTTCAACCGTGCGTGCTTGGCGACCATGGTGAACTTGTCCGCCGTCCTCTCACGGTAGAAACGTCCGACAAATTGATCGCCGTACTCTTTCCCATATTGATCGATGAATGAGTCAAGACTCTTTCCAATGTAGTTTTCAAAACGCTGCTGGAGTGATATGTCGGCATCGCCGCGATTCACCTCGGAGAAGTCCATGTACAAGACCTGGAAGCGGTTCACGTTCTCCGTCGGTTCGCGTCCGATGTCCAATTCCCCGAAGAGCGTCTGGAAATTCTCCTTCTCGGAAATGTCGTAGTAGCACCGCAGCATGCTCGCGAAGAGCGACTTGCCAAACCGCCGCGGCCGCACGAAGAAGAGGAACGACCCCGCCTCCTCGAGCGTCCTGATGTACGCCGACTTGTCGATGTAGTAGTACCCCTCGGAAATCACTCTCTTGAAATCCGAAACTCCGTATGGTATTTTGAGATTGTCCCTCATCGCGTCGCTTTCACGCCGTACCTATTCGCAGGAAGTCGCACAAAATATTCTCCAAGTTGTCATATCAGCAAGAAATAGAGTAAATCGCATCGTATTTATACATACACTCAAAATCGCCTTGCACATTTTGTCGAATTTCTGTCACACTTTTTGTGACAGAAATTCGACAGATTATGCATAGGCATTTGCCGTATATCCATCATTTTGACAGTGCATAAAACACTTTTCCGTCAATTAACGACGGTTGTTCAATTTCTTCTGCGATGAGCAGCGCCTTTATAAGCCTTTTGAGAGTTGTCTCGTCGCAGCGAAGTGTACGGATAAGATCGCGACGGTCAATGCTCCCGCCTCTTTTGCTGATGATGGCCTTTGTGCGTTCCATGAGTTTGCCGAAATTGCCTTCGGCAACGTGGAACTGCGCCTCGTAAAGCATCCATTTTACAACGTATGCCGCAAAAAGAACCGCCCATTCCACGGCATCCACCGTAATCTTGGGGCTGAACGGATTGAACGAGACCGCGTAGAGGAGCGCAAGCTTGGACACCTTCTCGTCGATTCGCGCCAAGATTGCGTGTGCGTTCTTGAGGTCCGCCTCGGCCAATGCGCTGCGCGTCTTTCCAAAGAAGGCCATCGACTGCTTCTTCAGTTCCCGCGCATCGTCATCTTCTTCAACAATCCACAAATCTGGCTCGGCTTTCTTCCCTCCATATTCAAGCTTTGCCAAGTACTTGGCCGCCTCCATCATGTTCTGTGGTGGCTTTTCGAACGCAAATGGACTCCGACGCAGATTTTCGTCCTGAGCGGATAAGAATAGACAGCGTCCGAATAGCCCGTTCCGGATTTCCTGTGGCGTAAGGTCGTCGAGCAGTTCCTCGGGAACGCCAGTGCCGAACAGCGTGAGGTGCGGATTGGAGATTATCGGCGTCTGCCCCGTTGAATTGGCCTTCTTCCGCAACGTGTAGTCGTGTCCGCTCGAGGTGAAGAGCGTGCGAAGCCTGCCACTGAGAGCTTTTGAGATACGCCCCTGTCCGCGCATCTGTCCGAATAGCATGGCGATTTCATCCGACTGCAGCAGTAGCGACGGCATCTTGGCGAGTTCATCCTCAAGTGCTTCACCTGAGGCAATGTTGTCCATGATCGAATGGGATATGCCCAGACTCTTGGCGAGGAGGTTGTTCATGCTACGTGGCGATTCTTTGCCGCTGCCAGATGGAGCGAGGGCGATCACGTAGAGGTTTGTGCGTGTGCCAGACGCATCTGAGAAGGTTCGCCCAGAGAGGTGGGCGAGCATTGCGAATGCACCGGCAAACGCGAGGGTACGGTTGGGGCTATGGCTTTGGTAGAGCGTCCAATTGACCAAATCCTCGACGAAACCGGGGACGTAAGCCAAATCTTCAGGAATCGGTCCTGGATTCACGAAATTGCAGAATCGATTCCGCGACTTTGGCAAAGTATCATTCAGTAAGGTTAGATTGATGTTTTCCATAAGAGGGGGATTTTTGAGACCTAAGAGAGGGATTTTTGAGACCCTTTAAGGGGAATTATGAGACTTAGCGAGGGGAATTATGAGACTTAGAAAGGGGATTTTTGAGACTAACAGCTAAATCTCGATCCCTACAAGGAGGATTCTGTGCCCCTAGGCGGATACGGGCCAACTGTTTCCATTGCGGATAAACCAGATGCGTCACTGGATCCATACGGCTTTTCAAAAGTTCGTATATCTGGTCCGGGAGATCGAATGGCACCGATGATTGCGCTTCATGGCTTAGGCGTATGCGTGCTGGCGGCAAGTTTGATAACAAATCCACTAGGGTCTTTAGAAAACGTCACGGTCACATCGTCAATGCCCATCATCGCCGACTTGCCAGATTTCAGCGAATGTATAGTCCACTTAATCATCAGAACCTGGCCCGGGGCAATCGAGACTTCCTCCGCCGGAGTTACCTCAACTGGCGTGGAGACAGGCGTGTCATGGATAGACTCCGTGCCGTACACGGCCGATTGCGTTGAGCTAAGTTCCCTCCAGCCATCGACGTAGGAGGAAATCCAATTGAGTTCATTCGTCACCATCACAGAGACCGAAAGCGTCTGGTTCGTCTTATTGGCGAATCCCCACTGCTGAGCGAAATATGCAAGCGAGGAAAGCTTAACGATCCGATCCATGTCGTTCGTGAACGTGATGCCGAACGAGAACTCATCGTTTTGGGTTGAAAGTGCGCCAAGCGCGCGTGCATTGTCGTCTCGATTCGTGGCTAATGCATACAAACCACCGGTTGTACCAGCGCCGCCGTTGTAGCAGAACGAACCTACAGCGTCAGCATCCTTATACGCCTGCCAGTACATGATCGTCGTACCGTTCAACCAATTCTTGTTACCAGTGGTCGCCGTGATCTCTGCCGTTGAATCAAAGTTCTGCATGTAGGTATTTGCCGCAAGTGACGACAGCGGACAGGCGTTGAGTTGAGCCACTTTGTCGGGATTCGAGAGATCAACCTCTACAGGCTCCGCCGTTTTCGACGTCACGCCACGCCGTCCGTACGCCTCCACGGCAAACAGTACAGGTACGGAAGGCAGTCCCGTAAACGAATGTTCAGTCGCCGCCCCTACGTCAAGTCCGTTCACGATGTACGACGGCAAACCCAACGAATAGCCGGATTCCGATGCGTCTGCGACCGCGCTCGTCCACACGTACACCCTATATCCCGTAGCACCAGCGACAGGGTACCAGCTTGCGTCAAACGACGTGCCGGTGATGTTATTCGATATCGACACGCCAGATGGCGCATCCAGCGAGTCAGCCGATAAGTATGCCACGAAAGACGAAAGAGCAAAACCGTTCGCCGCCACGATACGGAACGAACGAAAATCTGTGGTTTCGGGGAAGTCGAAAGCCGCGCCGGAAGATGCCGCCGTGAGCGTCGCGACCGTCGTTCCGCCACCCTGCTTCGGGAAGGCGTTTATCGTGGCGGAAGCAGAAGCGCCCGCGCATGAATAGCGGAGTTCTATCCGATCAACGGCTTTGGGATATTCAGGCGAACGGTAATCCCCGTTCTCCACCGTCCATCCATGTGGAACTCCCCCGTCCGTGAAGTCGACGACATAGGTCGCCGGGCCAGTTGCCGCAACGGGCAATGACAAGATACCTGCTACCGCACCAAGGGCGTAAAATGGAATTCGCTTAGTTATGCGGCCTCCTTTGTGCCCCGCATTCTTGATTTGACGAACGCTCCGCGCCCACAGGGTATGCTGGCTATTTCCGCTTCAATGACATGGCAAATCCCATAAATCACATCAGCCGTCTTAAATACTCACCGTATGAAGACTTGCCATAATCTGTGGCAAGCCGGGCAAGTTGTTCAACGTCAATCCATCCCTTTGCCAAGGCGATTTCCTCTATGCACGCTATCTGGAGTCCCTGGCGGTCAACCAGAGCCCGGACAAAATTTGTAGCGTCCGCAAGCGAAGCGTGCGTTCCTGTATCTAGCCATGCGAAACCACGCCCCATCGTTTCGACCGTGAGACGCCCTTCCTCAAGATATTGGCGGTTGAGGTCGGTAATCTCATATTCGCCCCGAGCAGACGGCTTGAGCACCGCTGCTTTTTGGACGACATCGTTTGGATAGAAATATAGGCCGACAACTGCGAAATTTGATTTCGGTTTTGCCGGCTTTTCTTCCAACGATATCGCGCGTCCATTTGCATCAAACTCAACAACGCCATACCTCTCGGGGTCGCTCACGCGATAGCCGAACACTGTCGGCTCCTTACGGGCAGCGGCAGACTTAAGGAGTCGAGGCATGTCTGCTCCATAGAATATGTTGTCTCCCAGGACAAGGCAGGCGTCATCATTGCCAAGAAACTCACGCCCGAGAACAAACGCCTGGGCTAGTCCGTTGGGCACTTCCTGAACCTTGTAGGAGAACTTCATGCCAAACTGCGAACCATCGCCAAGCAATCTTTCAAAGTTCGGCAGATCAGTCGGCGTTGAAATTATCAGGACATCCCTTATATCCGCGAACATCAACGTCGAGAGCGGATAGTAGATCATCGGCTTGTCATATACCGGCAGAAGTTGCTTCGAGACAACCTTCGTCAGCGGATGCAAACGAGTGCCCGCACCTCCTGCAAGAATTATTCCTTTTCGTGCCATTCTTTTCTCCTTTCTTATCAATTGTACCATTTCACTCAACGGGAAACTCCTGGTGCATAAACTCCCGCAACGCATCCTTCCAATGCGGCATACCTGGTAATTTTGCCAACCGAAGTCCCATCTTGTCCAGTCGTGAGTTCTTGGGCCTTGGTGCCGGACATGGATACTCCTCCGTCGTACAGGCTTCCACCCGTTGGCTCTTCCCGGCAATGCGAAATATTTCTTCTGCGAACTCAGCCCATGTCGCCTCCCCCTCGCACGTAAGATGCAGCGTTCCACAGAGATTCGGACGTTTGAGAATCTCCGCAATGCCCCTTGCAACAGACAATGTGCTCGTCGGGTTTCCATGCTGGTCGCCAACCACCTTGAGTACGGGGCGCGAACCATCCGCCAGTTTCATCATCGTATGCACGAAACTTGGGCCGCCACTTCCATAGAGCCAAGAAATCCGGCATATCACATGATTTGGGCATAGCGACTCGACTGCCCTTTCGCCTGCAAATTTGCTTTGTCCATAGACGGTTCGCCCTCCTGTAGGAATGTCAAACTCATCATACGGTTCCGTGGAATCCCCCTCAAATACATAGTCAGTCGATATCGCAATCAACTTTATTCCATGCCGATTGCAGCTTGCCGCGACGTTGGCGGTGCCACGGGCATTGAGTCGAAATGCGAGCTCTCTCTCCGACTCGCATTTGTCAACAGCAGTCATTGCCGCACAATGTATCACCACGTCTGGAGCATGTTCTGCAATTACGCTGTCAATACCGTTTTCATCCGTTATGTCAGCCTCCGGCAAGTCTGTCGGTAAGACATCATAGTCACCGCCCAGTACTTTTACAAGTGTCCGACCTAGCATGCCTCTTCCACCAGTAAGAAGCACCTTAAGTTTTTTATCGGTTCCAGACATGTCTCATGTCACTCCTTGTTATTATTGTCCTGCGTATTTGGGGAACATCCCCCATTGAAAATCGGGGATACTCCGCGCCCGTGGGATATGCAGCATACCTCACCGAAAGTGTTTGATGGGGCTAGGCGTTTCATCGAAAACATGAACCCTTTCATACCGACGCGGACAACGGCTCGGATGCGAGCTCGTCCATGGGCTTCAACACGGGGAGGAAGTCCAGCTGGAGCGCGTGCGCGAACTTGGCCGCCGTCCGGAAGGATATGTTGACGTCGCCTGAGAGCACCTTCGCCACGTACGGCCGCGAGACCTTCATCCGCTTCGCGAGCGCCGTCTGCGAAAGTCCTAGGGACTTCATCCGAAGAATCAGTTTCCTCAGAAATGCCGAACCTATCCTGTCTACCGCTTTCACGCCGTACCTATTCGTAGGAAGTTGTACAAAACATTCTCCAAGTGGTTATACTTCTTCAGGAATCGGTCCTGGATTCACGAAATTGCAGAATCGATTCCGCGACTTTGGCAAAGTATCATTCAGTAAAGTCAGATTTGTGTTTTCCATAAGAGGGGGAAATTATGAGACCTAGAGGGGAATTGTGAGACTAACAGCTAAATCTCGCTCCCTACATGGAGGTTTTTGTGTCCCTAGGCGGGTTAACGATTACCTTATAAAGGACATGCTTGATCCTTGCATCTTTAGGCGACGACACGACCACGCTTTCAATCAGGCCTGCGGACTTCAACGTTGGCATTACCCTGCTTATTGTGGAGCGACTTACATTTAGTGCACGTGCCAACTCTTTCCATTGCGGATAAACCAGATTCGTCACTGGGTCCATGCGGCTCATCAAGAGTTCGTATATCCGGTCTGGAAGGTCGAATGGTACCGATGGCGGACGACCTCTGGGGTTACCTGTAGCACGATGTTTCATGACTTCTTCTCCGCTAATGGCAACGCTCCGCGCCCGTGGGGTATGCGCGATACCTCACATCAGTGTTTGATGGTGCTTTACGCTTCATCGAAACGAGGAGCTCTTTCATGTCGGCGCGAGGGGAGTAGACTCCTCCTATCGCTTTCACGCCGCATAGTGTAACTTATCTGTTTCGTGGTGTCAAGAGGGCTGCTAAGAACGTTCTGATGTTCAAGGCGAGGCGGGCGAGACGGAATCGCCATGTCCGATCGCTGTGACGACGCCGCCATTCCGTCACGTAATGGAACGGGCATTTCCTGATCACGATGGACTTTTCCATTTCATCGTAAAACGCGGACGAGGCGTTCTTGAGCCATGCGTCAAACCCCAGCAGGTCGAAATTCGCGCGGACACCCGAGTATCCAAAGAGGACCATCGTGTAGATCAACTGCATCACGGCCAAGATGCGTTTCCTGGCATACCTGCATCCGTCCTCCGGACCCATCGCCGCGCAGGCGTCAAAATCCCGGACTAGCCGTTTGGCGATTTGCTCCAACATGCTGATGTTGCCGACAAAACGGTCCCGCTCCATGGATTGGCCTTCCCGCCCAATAAGATAGTGCGTCAGCACGCCCGGACGGTAGGCAACGGTCGCCACTTGCGACATGGGCAGCGAATGCCATTCGGCATCGGTGTACAAGATGCCCTCTGACTGCCGATAGGACATCTTGTCCAAAATCGCCCTTCGGTAGGCGATGCCGTGAATGTCCAGCATTTCGTTGCTGTTGATCAGAATCCCCGTTGCAAACACGCCGTCCGAAGGCAAGCCGTACCGAATGACCTTGGACGCCTTGCCGGAAACCCCGACTTCGTCATAGTCGTTCACGACAAGGTCCGCAGTTCCGTTTAAGGCGATGAGGAAACGCAGGTACTGGGCGATTTCGCTCGCCTCAAAGTAATCATCTGCATCCAGTATTCGAATATAGCGCCCCGTGGCAAGGCGCAACGCCGCGTTGACGCAGCTCCCGTACCCCCCGTTTGCCTTGTCGATAACCTTGACCGCTTCAGGAAATCGTTCCTCGAATTTATGCGCCAGCTCACTTGTTCGGTCAGCACTCCCGTCATTCACCACAATGACTTCAAGCGCGTCCGCCAGCGTCGCATCTTCTTTCCGGAGCTGATCGATCCCAAAGCTTTCCAGGCATTTGGGCAGAAACCGTTCCATGTTGTAGGACGGAATAATGACTGTCAGCTCTTTGTCCATCAGGATTATCTCACACACTCCTCGAATGGAGTCGTGATCACTGTCTTCATCGCGGTTCGACTTCCTTGAGTTGAATTAGATACGGCGGAGGATGAGACCTTTCAAGTAGAGGCCCTCGGGAAAAGTAAGTGCCACGGGATGGTCCACGCCTTGGCGCGTGCGGGCGAGTATCTGGAAGTCGCGCTTCGCGTCGAATGCCGCCTCGGCGCAGATCTTGTCGAACAGCTCCGGCGTGACCGCACCGGAACATGAAAACGTGGCGAGCACGCCGCCTGGACGGAGCAGTTTCATCGCAAGGAGGTTGATGTCCTTGTAGCCGCGCGTCGCGCGCATGAGGCCGGCCTTCGTATCGGCGAACTTCGGAGGGTCGAGCACTATGAGATCGAACGAACGCCCCTGATCGCGGTAGAACCGCAGCTGTTTGAAGACGTCCGCTTCCACGAAATCGCATTTCGTGCCGCAGAAATGAATACGCTCCGTGTTTTTGCGCGCGAGCGCAAGCGCGTCCGCGCTCGCGTCAACGTGCGTGACGGACGCCGCACCGCACGCGCACGCCATCAAGCCGAATCCGCCCGTGTAGGAGAAGCAATTCAACATCTCCGCCGTGGGTGCGTATGCTGCAACTGCCGCGCGGGCGTCGCGCTGGTCGAGGTAGAAACCTGTCTTGTGTCCCTTGCGCACATCGACGAGGAAGGATACGGGCCCTTCCTTTACCTCCACGAGCTCGGGCGGCTCCGCGCCGGCGAGGAGGCCCGTGGCGGGCTCAAGGCCTTCGCGCGCGCGGGCGTCCACGTCGCTGCGGTTGTACACGCACGAGCAATCCGGCACGTACTTCATGAGCGCCGCCACGATCACGTCCTTCCACCGTTCCGCGCCCGCCGTTGCGAGCTGCACAACGACGGTACCGGCATAGAAGTCGGCCACCACGCCGGGCAGGCCGTCCGACTCCGCGTTCACGAGACGGAACGCGTTCGTGGCGCCGTCCACCCAGAACGCGGCGCGGCGTGCCACGGACGCGGCCACGAGGCCGTCCACATACGTGGCGTCGGGCTCGCGCGACGGGTCGAACGAGAGCATGCGCACGCGAATCTGGGACGCGGGCGACCAGCTGCCCCAGCCGAGGCGCTCGCCGCGCGCGTTCTCCACGGACACAGTCTCGCCGGGCGCGGGGTCGCCCTTCACGGCGCGCACCGCGCCTGAGAAAACCCACGGGTGGTGGTGTACGACGGAATAGTCGCGCTTGGGATTCAGGACGACCCTTTTCATCGTCTCAGGCTTCCACCTTCTTGACGATCGACGTGCATGCCTTGATCACGCCCGCGACGTTCGCGAGGTCGGAGGGAATGATCATCGTGTTGTTCGTCTTCGCGAGGTTGCCGAACTGGTTGAGGTACTGCTGCGCGAGCTGCATGTTCACGGACTCGATGCCGCCCTTCTCGTTGAGCGCCTCTGCCACTTTACGGATGCCGGCCGCCTGTGCCTCGGCGACGAGGAGGATTTCCTTCGCCTTACCCTCTGCCTCGTTGATCTTGCGCGCGCGCTCGCCCTCGGAGAGCGCGATCGCTTCCTGGCGCTCGCCCTCGGCGCGGTTGATCTTCGACTGGCGCTCGCCCTCGGACTCGGCGATCATCGCGCGCTTCTCGCGCTCGGCGCGCATCTGCTTCTCCATCGCGTCGCGGATTGTCTGGGGCGGCGTGATGTTCTTGATCTCGTAGCGCGTCACCTTGATGCCCCAAGGATCGCTCGCCTTGTCCACGGCCGAGACGATCGCCGCGTTGATGGCGGTGCGTTCCTCGAAGGAACGGTCGAGGTCGAGCTTGCCCATCTCGGAACGCATCGTGGTCTGCGCGAGCTGCGTTGTGGCAAACAGGTAGTTGCCGATGCCGTAGGACGCCTTGGCCGGGTCCATCACCTGCATGTAGAGGATACCGTCCACGGAGACGGCGATGTTGTCTTTGGTGATGCACTCCTGGGGCGGAACGTCGATCGCCTGCTCCTTGAGCGTGTGGCGGTACGCGATGCGGTCGATAAATGGCACGAGTATGTGGAACCCTGCCTCTAGGGTGCAACGGTACTTGCCGAGGCGCTCTACGATGAATGCCGTCTTCTGCGGCACGATGATGGCGGTTTTCAGTATCGTGATAAGCACGATGACCGCGAAAATCGCGAAGAATATGAGTGGTCCTTGCATGGTTTGTTTCCTTTCTTTTGGTTTAACTATTCACTTTACACTTTTCACTTTACACTTTACACTCTACTTCCGGCTCGCCTTCCACGCCTCCGCGAGCGTGTAGTACTTCACGAGCATGTTCGGCAAATAGTCGGCGGGCTGTTCGCCCTTCTTCATCCAGCCGAGGTACATGTTCATAACCTGGCTGAAGTGCGCCTCGTGGCCGATCTCGTACTTCTGAGGCACGACCATACGCCAGCCTTCCGCCGTCTCCTCGAAGGTCACGCCGGGATACGTCTTGTTGAACTCCGCCACGGCGGCGGCAAGTGCCTTCGCGAGCGCGGCCTTGTCCTGGCCCGCGCGCGGCTTCACGTAGACGCGCGGCTTGTAGCCCTCGTCCGGGCCTTGGCGGATCACGATTTCGCTCTTCGTTCCGCGCATGAGCGAGTAGTGCGTGTCGCCCGTGCCCTTCGGCGGCATGAAGTGCCACTCCACGCTCACCTTCGCGTGCACGCCTTTGAGTGCATACGTGAACTCGCCGTTCGCCTTGCACTGGAGCACGTTGTCCTTGTCCACGTCCTTCTTCAGGAAATCGGGCCACGTGTCGAGGCCCGTGGAGGTCTTGTAGTCCGCAGCCGTGATCGGCGTGGGCCACGTGCGCGCCTTGATCATCTTCACGTCGGAGTACTTCAGCGTCTCGCCGGGGAAAGTCTCCCACTGCACGAGGTCCGTGAGGTGCGTCGTCACGTCCACGATCGCCTCGCCCTGCTGGTCCGTGTCGTAGTACCAGCCGGGACGCTGCAGCGGCTTGCCGTTCACGAGCTTGCAGAAGTGGTGTACGCTCACCTTTGTGACGGCCGGATCATCGGGCGTGCCCTTCTCCTGCTCGCCGTACAGCTCCTTCGACGCCACGAGCGCGCGCTGGAGGATCGTGGTGATCTCGTTGCGCTCCGTCATGATGTCCGCGAAGTAGAGTCCCTTCTCGTCGGCGAGCTTCGCGGCCTCCTGGAGTTTCGCGAAGGCGTCGGGCGTGATGGCCATCGGCTTGTCGGAGAGGACGTTGAACCCGGCCTTGATCGCGGCAAGGTAGTAGTCGGCCTTCTTGTTGTTCTTGCCGGCGAGCACCACCACCTTGGAGCCGGGGTCGCCCACGGCGAGGGCCTTCGCGAGGTAGTCGTCGCCCGTATAGACGATTTCGTTCCATGAGGTGGGATCCTTCTCGCGCGTGTTGAACGCGGTGACGAGCTTCTGGTGCGCCTCCACGTCCGGCCCCTTCGGCGCGAACACAGGCACGTCCTTTGACACGCCCTCGTAGTTCCTGTTCAGCACGAGCGCCGCGTGGAAGTGTCCGGGATCGACCTCGACGAACGAGACCTCCTTCACGGGCTTGCGCGCTTTTCCGCACTCCTTGCAGCATCCGGCGGCCACCGCCGCCACGGCCATGGCTATAATCAATTCTTTCATCTCTTCTTCTTTCCTTTCCGTTGCGGTGCTATTATACCATAAATTAGGTTGCGCCATCGCGCAACATGTAGTTCCTCACGGCTAGATTGGCCGTGGCAAAGGCGATTGTGAGGTTGTAGCCGCCCGTCGGACCGTCAACGTCAAGCACCTCGCCCGCGAAATACAGACCCGGAACGATGCGCGACTCCATCGTCTCGGGGTTGACCTCCGCGAGCGACACGCCGCCCATCGTCACGATGGCCTCCTTGAGCGGACGCATTGTCGGACGCTTCACCGTCCAGTTCCCCTCCGGCGTCTCGATCCTCAAGTCGAACGCCTCGATGCCTTGCCGCACGGCATGGCGCGTGCAGTTGTATACCGCCGCCCCCGAAACGCCCCATTGCTCGATTTCCACCTCACCACGAGCCCGGAAGACCTCACGCCCATCGACGACCAGCGCGGCGGAAGCACCGTTCTCAAAACGCGCCCCGGCCATGGCGCGGACAGCGCGGTCGTCCGTTTCACATCCCACCAGCCCTGCGCGGAGCGGCTCCACCCGGTGTCCCATCCGCCGCGCGAATTCCTGTCCGTCCCCGACGGACCCCGTCTTGGGAAACGAAGCGCCGCCCGTAGCCACCAGGACATTCCTCGCCCATAGCGTGAAATGGCGTGTCGCGAGGATGAATCCATTCTTCACCGGCTGAACACCCGTTACCGGGCAGTTGGTGAGTAGCGGCACCGCAGAGTCCCTCAGCTGGTCGCCAAACACGTGCACCACGTCGGCGGCCTTTCCGCTCGCGGGGAAGAGTCGTCCGTCGGGCATGCGCCTGATGCCTAGTCCGCGCGCCTTGAAACCACCGGCGATCATGGACGGCGGACACGACCTGATCGCCGGTCCTACGAACGACGCGACAGGCTCCCCGATGTCCGCTAGCATCCTCTCCACCGGAATGTCCTTCGTGAAGTTGCAGCGCCCGTTCGCGGTCATCAGCAACTTCGACCCCACGCGCGCCTTCCGCTCCAGCACCAGGCATCCGAGTCCGCGCGAGGACGCGATCGCCGCCGCGAACAGTCCAGCCGCGCCTCCCCCTATTATCGCAAGCGGCACGGGCCGATGCGTCAACGCCTTAGCATACTTCATTTTTCGCCTCCATCCCGTCCGAGACCGAAGAGCGCGAAATCCCCCCTCAGCGGATCGTCGGGGAAGACTTCGGCCATGGCCGCTGTCAGCTTGCGGGCAGTCGACATCGAGGCCGACTCCTTCGAGAGCAGGCCGAGCTTCCGCGCCTGTGCGAGTACATGCGTGTCAAGAGGCATCACCAGCGTCCGTCTGTCGATGAAGTCCGCCCACAGGCCGATGTCGACAGACGGCCCGCGCCTCACCATCCAGCGCAGGAACATGCAGAGGCGCTTGCAGGCGGACGTCGCGTCCGCAGGCACGAGACATCCCGCGCCCGTGCCCGCGAACACCGCGCATATTGCCTTTACCGCGCCCAGGCCCGTGCCGTCGCCCGCCGCCCTGACGTATTCGCCCAGAGTTCCGTTTTCGCGCATGATCCTACTGTACGCGCTGAGCATGGCATACAGGTTGGCGTACGTCGCAAAGCGGTAGAAACGCTTGCCCGCATCATCCGGAATCGTTCGCGCGAACTCGCCGCTGCGGATCCATCCGTCCATGTCGCCGCGCGCAAACGCCACAAGCTGCTCGATCTTCGGCTTGAACTGCGTGATCGCGCCGAAGCTCAGACACGACGCGACGAACGCCGTCGCCTCCCTGTTGCCGTCGCCATTCGCCGCCAGCATGACTTCCGACGGGTCGGGGCTGGGAAAAGTCCGCTCGTATTTGTCGGCATACAGCCGCAACAACTCTTTCGTGTGTGTGGTCATTTGAAGACTGCCTTTTTTCCTATGGGCGGATTATACCACAAGAGCCTTGACTTGTGCGCGTTTTTTCGCTATCATCTGTTCATGTTGTTCTTTTCCGTCTTTGGCGGAATGGTTAACGGAGGAAAAAATATGGAGACACAGTACGAATCGGAGGTCTTTAGACGGCCTCTCCGCATAGGCATAGCCGGGCTTGGCCGCGCAGGTCTGCTCGAGCATCTGCCCGCACTGCGCCAGCTGCCGGAGCTTTACACGATCGCGGCCGTCTGCGACCTCATGAAGGAACGACGCGACATCGTTGAGCGCGAATTCCCCAACGTGCGCACATACCGCCGCATTGAGGACATGCTAGACGATCCCGAGATCGACCTGGTTGACATCGCGCTTCCAACGCTTGACCACGCCAAGACTGCGCTCACCGCGCTGAACCGCAACATTTGGACCGTAGTGGAGACACCGCTCGCGCCTTCGCACGACGCCGCGACAATGCTCAAGGCCACGTCTCTCAAGGCGCGCGGCAAGCTGCTCCCATACGCGCCTGGGCTCTTTGCGCCGGACTTCCGCCTTGCGCAGATGGCGCTCGAAGACCCGCGCATCGGCACCGTGTTCGACGTGCGCGTGCGGAGGCAGGACTACATCCGCCGCGACGACTGGCAGTGCGTCAAGCGCTGCGGCGGAGGCTGCGCCTGGTACGACGGACCCGACGCCCTCATGCAAGCCGTCGCGCTCATGCGCACTCAGCCCGCCCAGCTGTGGAGCGAACTCAAGCGCATCGCCTCGCTTGGCGATGCCGAGGACTGTCTCCACATCGTCCTCAAGTCCCGCATCGAGGTCACCGCCGACGTTGAGATATGCGGCGCGCACCTCGCGCCACACGAGCCGTCCTTCATGCTGCGCGGCTCGCTTGGCTCGTTCACCGTCAACCCCGGCGCCTCCGAGGGCACGCTCCGCGTGATCTCCCCGAGTTTCAAGTTCCCGCGCAGGCGCTCCAGCGTGCGCACGCCGTCGCTCGACGACATGCACGAGAACCTTCCCGTGGAGGAGATCACCTTGCGTCTGCCAGAGGGAGCCGTTGCAGGGCCGACCGCCTACTGGCGCGCCGTATACGCCACGATCCGCACTGCCGCGCCCTTCCCGGTCTCGGTTGACGACGCGGTTGAGGTGATACGTTACCTGCAGCTGGCGAAGCAGGCCTCACCTTTTACAAAATAAGGGCTTGATTTCCAAGTCCAGATAATGTATTCTAATGGCGTTCAAGATTTCAGAATAAAACCAGTCGATCCGAAGTGGAGTCGAAAATGGCAGAGGAAAACAAATTCGTGTCCTTCATATGCGTCTCCTGCAAGCAGGAGATTGAAGCTGCGAAGGAAATGGTCGGGCAGACCGTGGAATGCCCGGCATGCGGCGCTCGTCTCGTGGTGATGCCCCCGGAGCAGGGACCAACGCAGGCGCAGATGGACGCCATGAAGTCACGCACTATCCGCATCGAGCTTCCGGACCTGTGAGGGGCATGCCTCCTTCCGTCCTCATCGTCGCATCAACGCGCGCGTACGCGGACTCACAGGAGATTCTCCGCATCCAAGATACGGCCGCAGCTCTTCTGGAGTCAGGAAGCGCGGTTGACGTGCTTGTGCCGCGAACGTCGTCACTTCTCTCATCTGTCCTAAACCAGGCCGTGCGCGTGTTTACCGTGCCGCGCCTCGTCCCCTTCATGGACAACCCGCCTCGGCGTCCCTCCATCCGCCGGTTCCTCGTTGGCGCGCTGATGTTCTTCCGCGGCGTCGCGCTTCTCTCCCGACGCAACTACGCCGCGCTCCACGGTGTCAACGACGGCGCGATCGTTGCGCGCGCAATCAGCGGCTTCGCGACCATCGGGCGGCTGCCCTTCATAGCGGAGATGCACCGTCCGTTTTCCCGACCCGGATTCCTGAAGGGACCGCGGGCCGCCTTGGCGCGCCTCATCGAACGTCGCGCCCTCCGACGCGCCGCCGCGATCATCCTGCCGGACGAGCAGACGCTCTCGCTTTTTGGTCGACACATTCCGCGTGCGCGCGTGACGCTCATCCCCGACCCACATGTGGAACTCGTGCCGACCGCATTCACATTCGGCGAATTCGCCGCCGCCATAAGGCATGTCTATGAATATGCGTTTTGCCCCAAGGGAGGATAAGACTATGGAGAAGAAAACTAAGAACGTAAAGAAAGAAATCAAGGGGAAGAAGAAGAAAAAGAAGGCGCCAATCAGCAAAGCGCGCCTCATTGCAAGGATCGTCTCCGCCGCGCTTGCCCTCTCGCTCATCACCTGCTGCGCCGTGGGCGACTGGTACGTACACCATCCCCGCGAATGGCTGGACGAGCACCGTGCCTTCTACACCGCTCCGCTCTGGTACTTCGGCAACCGCACCGCTTTCATCACGGACGCTCTCGGCTGGACCGGACACGACGCCGTATATGACTCAGACGACCCCGTGCCCGAGGGGCAGGTGTTCTTCGCCGGCGCGCCAGAGCGCATCGGCGCGCCAGCTCCGGAGGACATCGTCGTGCTCCAGCGCGGCGAGTTCGCCGTCGGCTGGTCTCCGTCGCTGCGCCATCCAGTGTGGGCCGCCTACCACGTCGTGAAGGACGCCAGGTTCGACACGCTGAAACGCCCGAGTTTCCAGAAGGACCGCAGCGTCGCCTCGTGCCCCGCCGCCAACGACTACTCCCGCTCCGGCTACGACCGAGGACACCTCGTGCCCAACCGCGCCATCGTCACGCGCTACGGACCCGACGAACAGGAGAAGACATTTCTCATGACGAACATCGCCCCGCAGCGTCCCGCCCTCAACCGCGGGCCGTGGCGCGAGATGGAACAGCGTATATCAGATCTGTGGACCGCCCGCTACGGCGAGATTTGGGTCATTGTTGGCGCTATATCGCCGGCGCCAAAGCGCACCACCCTTCAAAGCGCCCCTTCCATCGACGTGCCGGAGCAGTTCTACATGCTTGTCACCGCGCAGGACGCGGACGGCGTGCGCGCACTCGCAGTGATGCTCCCGCAGACCTCCTCCGTAAACGACTTTCCCGTACACGGCATCGTCACCATCGAAGAGCTCGAAGCGGCAACGGGACTCCGCTTCTTCCCAGACATGCCGAAGTTCCTCGCACGCCCGCTCAAGGCCGACCGCCCCACACGCCTATGGCCAATCCGTTTTGTGGATATCGTGAAACTGATACTGCTCCGTTTCACCTAACGCTGCTCACGGCACGTAGAAGCGCTCTATGATTGTTCGGCCAACCACCTCAAACCGCCAGCCTTCGGCGAGCGGGTTGTCAGGCACCTCCGGGTCGTCCACGAACGCGAGAAGCTGCGCCCTGTTCGCGAACACCGCCGGGTCTACGTGCAGCTCCTCGCCGCGCGCGACAAGATATTCGTACGCCTTGTCCGCCGCGTCCAGCACCTCTGCGGGATAGTCCGGCTGGATGGGGAAAGGCCAATCCTCTTCTGACAAGCCGGCGGCCTCCATGAGCGCGGCCGCGTAGTCCGCCGCAAGATGGTCGCGCTGGGCGTTGTTCTTCAGGCGATGGCGGAAACGCACGTTCGGGAACGTTGTCTCGCCGTGCTGGAGACGCCATGCGAGATCGACGAGCGACGCATCGTCGCCCAGCCATCCGCGGGGCAGGTTCCACTCGATCGCGCGCCGTTCGCGCACGGCCGCGAGAGCGCGCAACCCGGCGAGGCCGCGACGCGGCAGACGCCGCGCATTCCCCTTCACGCGCTTCCACATCTCGTCCGGCTCCACGTCTCCGTAGGCATCAGGCGACTCGTACTTCAAAAGGTCCTCTTCCAGCCATGCGCGCGTGCCAAATGCGTCGCACTGCGCGAGCAGTGCGGCGCGGAGCGACACAAGATAGCGCACGTCGTCGAGCGCGTAGCGCACCTGCGCGTCCGTGAGCGGACGCTGGCTCCAGTCCGTGCAGGTCTCCGTCTTCGCGAGTCCTACGTCCAGCACCTCGTAGAGCAGCTTCTGCAGGCCCATGTTGGATGAATGTCCGCAGAATCCCGCCGCGAGCTGCGTGTCGAACACGTTCACGGGCGCGGCGGACGCATAGTGGTACAGGAGCTCCAGGTCCTGATGCGCGGCGTGGAGAATCTTCACTACGGACGGATTGGAAAGTACCGCCGCAAATGGCGACGGGTCGGTGCCGAGTTGGCAGTCGAGCGCGCGACATACACCGTCCGCGCCGGCCATCTGGACGATGGCGAGATGGGGGCGATACGAGGCGCGCCAGACGAACTCCGTATCGAGCGCGGCCACTCCGCCAGCAACAAGTGCGTCGCAAGCTTCCTTCAAATCAGGCGTGTTGCGGATGAGGCCTTCGTCCATCTTCACGGATTCCCGAATCAGAACTCCAGGTAGAACATCCGCGTAATCATGTAGCCGAGCATGAGAATCAGCAGAAAGGATATGATCACGCTACGCTGCGTGGCACGTCCCACTCCCACGGCGCCCATCCGCGTGGTAAAGCCCTGATGGCACGAGACCGTGCAGATCACCACCCCAAAGACCGTGGCCTTCAGGAGACCAACGAAAAGGTCCTTAAGCTCCGCCATCGTCATCGCGCTCGACATGTACTGGCTGAAAGCCACATTGAATTGCGTATATCCCACGACGCCTCCACCCACAACGCCCAGCACGCATGCATAGAACGAGAGGAGTGGCGCCATCACGAGAAGACCGCCCATTCTGGGCGCAACAAGGAAGCGCACTGGCGGAATCGACATGATCTCAAGCGCGGCCACTTCGTCATTCACCGTCATCGTGCCCAGCTCGGCCGCCATCGCGCTGCCCACGCACGCGGAGAGGCAGATGCCCGTCACGAACGGCCCCATCTCGCGGATGAGCGATATCATCACCGCCGCGCCGAGGTACACCTCCTGGTTGAAACGCCGGAGCGCAAGACCAACCTGAAGTCCGAGAATCATTCCCGCAAACAACCCCACCACCGTAATCACCGGCAGAGTGCGGATGCCAGTGGAGTAGAGCTGCTTCACCAGCTCGGCACGCCTGCGACCGCGCAGAAACGTACCCGGCAGGTAGGCAAACGACTCCACCATAAGGCGCACGGCCTGTCCAATGCTCGCGAACCAGGCCATGGTGTGCCGGAACAGCGAGACGAAGTGCCCCGACGGGGCATCCTCATACAATGGCTCTCTGGTGATTGTCATGGACGCAGCATACCACTAAACCGTGAATGTCACTTCATCCCGATTCCATCCACAGTGCCGAGGACGCATGTGACTTCGGCTTCGGCCGCAAGTTCGTCGCCCACGTAGCCCTTCAGCCCAAACACGCCGAGGCCGGAACCGTTCCCCGTGCGGATCTTCACGTTCGTGGCCACGGTGTAGAGCGTGTCGCCCGGACGCACCTGGCGACGGAAACGCACACTGCCTATCTTAGCTAGGAGGAAGCTCGCGTTATCGCTTGCATCGCCCATGAAACGACGCGCCACGATGCCAGCACCAGCTGTCTGCGCCATCGTCTCCACGAGAATCACGCCGGGCACGACGGGATAGCCGGGGAAGTGTCCCTCGAAGAAAAAGTTGACCGCCTTGCCGGGAATGGCCGTCGACGCATCCGTAAACGTGTAGCGCCCGAGCGCGCCCGTCTCGTCCGCCGAGATCAGCTCGTCAACGAAGAGGAACGGATCGCGGTGCGGCAGCAGCTCGATGCCGGGGATGTGGAACTCGTTCTTGAACTTCGGGAACTCCATGGCGCTCAGCCCTCCACCTTCTTGAACACCAGAACGCCGTTGTGTCCGCCGAAGCCGAGCGACGTGGACACGGCCACGCGGATGTCGCGCGCCTTGCCCGTGTTCGGTGTGTAGTCGAGGTCGCATTCGGGATCCGGCACCTCGTAGTTTATAGTGGGCGGCACGAAGCCGTCCTTGATCGCGAGCGCACAGACCGCCGCCTCGAGTGCGCCGGTGGCGCCGAGGAGGTGTCCGGTCATGGACTTCGTCGAGGAAATGCTGATGTTCTTCGCCTGCTCGCCGAACACCTCCTTGAACGCCTTCGTCTCCATTACGTCGTTCAGGTGCGTGGACGTGCCGTGCGCGTTGATGTAGTCGACTGTCGAGAGATCTTCAACCCCCGCGTCCTTGAGCGCGATGCGGATTGCCTTCACGGCTCCGGCGCCAGTGGGATCCGGTGCGGTAATGTGGTATGCGTCTGCCGTGGCACCATAGCCGGAGAGCTCGCAGTAGATCTTCGCGCCGCGCGCACGCGCGTGCTCCTCGGTTTCGAGGATGAGCATCGCGGCGCCTTCGCCCATCACGAATCCGCAGCGGTCGGCGTTGAATGGACGCGAGGCCTTTTCGGGACTGTCGTTGAACTGCGTGGCGAGCGCCTTCATCTTCATGAATCCGCCCACGGCGAACTCAAGGATCGTCGCCTCGGTGCCGCCAGCTACCATCACGTCGGCACGTCCGGCGCGCATGAGGTCGAGCGCAATGCCAAGCGCGTCCGTGGAAGAGGCGCACGCGGTCACGACCACCTGTGCGGGGCCCTTTGCGCCAAGGGCCATGGAGATGTTGCCAGCCGCCTCGTTGGCGATCAGCTCGGGGATTGCGAGCGGGGAAAGACGGTCGGGACCGCGTTCGAAGAGAGTCTTCCACGCGTCGCCAGAGGTCTGCATGCCGCCAATGCCGTTGCCGATCATCGTGCCCACGCGGTCCATGTCAGGCTTGTTTTCGTCCGTGAATCCGGCGTCCTTCCACGCCTCGACTGCGGCGGCGACGCCGTAGATGGAGAACGCGTCCATGTGGCGTGCGGCCTTGCGGTCGACGTAGCCAGTTTCGGCAAGATAGGCATCGAAGTCCTTCAGTTCGCCGGCGACCTGACAGGTACAGCGCGAAGCGTCGAACTTCGTAATACGCCCGATGCCGCACGTACCGGCCTTCAGGGCGCTCCAGCTCGCGTCCTTGCCATTTCCGACCGGCGTAACCATGCCGATTCCCGTGATGACTATCTTCTTCATTATGCCATTCCTCTCTTAAGAGTTTCGCGATTGTTTTTACACTTTACACTTTCAACTTTACACTTCACAAGTACGGCCACTGCATGTACGTACCGGCGTAGGTGAGACCAGCGCCGAAGCCGCACAGGACGATTTTCGCGCCGTCCGCAAGCTCGCCCTTCCGGACAGCCTCGTCAAGCGCAACGGGGATGGAGGCCGCTGACGTGTTGCCAGTCGTTTCGAGGTTTAGGTAGAACTTCTCGATTGGCAGCTTCATGCGGCGCGCGACGGCCTCGATGATGCGTCCGTTCGCCTGGTGCGCGAAGACGCGGTCCAGATCCGCCGGCGTTGTGCCGAGCTTTTCGCAGAGCTGGTTCGTGACCTTCGCAAGCGAACGCACCGCGAAAGCGAACACGTCGTGGCCTTGAAGCACGAGATAGGGGATTGGCAGCATGCCCGGCTGCGCCGGTAGGCGCGTGCCGCCCTCGCGGTAGATGAAGCGCGCGCCGTTGCCGTCCGCCCACAGGATGGAATGCGCGGCGGCGCCTTCCTCGTCAGGCACGTCGCCCACCACGACTGCGCCCGCGCCGTCGCCGAAGAGGATGCAACTGCCGCGGTCGCGCCAGTCCACTATGCGCGTGAGCGTCTCGGCGCCTATCACTAACGCCTTCTTGCCTGTATTGACCTTCACCCAGCAGCGCGCCTGCTCCAGGGCGTAGACAAAGCCCGCGCAGGCGGCCTGCAGGTCGTAGGCCCCCGTTTCGGCACAGCCTAGCGCGGCCTGAACGAGACAGGCTGTTGACGGAAAAGTGGCATAGTCGGGCGTGGAGGTGGCGACGATGATGAGCCCGATGTCGGCCGGCGCGACCTGCGCCGCCTCCAGTGCCTTCCGCGCCGCCTTCGCGGCCATGGCGGACGTGCAGTCGTCCGCCTCAGCGACGTGGCGCGAGTGGATGCCCGTGTGGGAGTATATCCACTCGTCGGACGTGTCAAGCATCCTTGCGAGGTCGTCGTTAGTGACGACCTTCGGGGGCAGGTAGCTGCCCGTTCCCAGTATTTTTACTGACATACTCTTACGGCAATTGCTGAATCCCTCTTTCGCGCCATTCGCGAGGCAGGCCACACGACCTGCCAAAACTCGCAGAAACTACCATGCGCGTCTGAGCGGTTCAACGCGGTTATTATGCCAAATCTGCGCGCTTAACGCAAGGGGAAATTAATTCCAGACGCACACTCGCGCAACTTTACTATTTTACTTGCGATAACGATGGGTGGAGGCGGCGCGGGCGATCTCGCCACCCGCAAGTTCGACCTTGAGGCGCAGGTACGCCTCCCAGCGCGCGACATCAAGCGTGCCGTCGGCAAGCGCGGCCTTCACCGCGCAGCCCGGCTCCGTATCGTGGCGGCAGTCCGAGAAACGACAGCGCGCAAAGAGCGCCTCCACGTCGGCAAAGGCGTCCGAAACGCCCGCGTCCGCATCCCAGAGCCCGAGCTCGCGCATGCCGGGCGTGTCGATCACGAGCGCGCCCGACGAGAGGCGCACGAGCTCGCGCTCGGTCGTGGTGTGGCGTCCCTTCGAATCCCATTCGCGGATTTCCAGCGTGGGCATCAGCTCCTCGCCCGCGAGGGCGTTGACGAGCGAGGACTTCCCCACGCCGGACGACCCGATGAACGCAAGCGTGCGGCGCGGCTGCACGTACGGCGCGAGCTGGTCGAGTCCTGTGCCCGTGAGCGACGAAATCGCCACCACCTCCACGTCGCCCGCGTGCGCCCGCGCCTGCGCGAGGTAGTCCGCGAGTTCCTTCTCGTCCACGAGGTCGCGCTTCGTGAGCACCGCCACCACGGGCGCGCCCGATACGGCCCCGGCGGCGAGAAAGCGTTCGAGGCGACGCACGGAGAAGTTCTGGTTGAGGCTCATCAGGAAGAAGAGCGTGTCGAAGTTGACGGCGATCGTCTGCGCCTGGCGTCGCTTCGACGAGGGATCGAGCCGGTCGAACTGGGAGGTACGCGGCAGCGTGGCGACAATGCGCCCTTCTCCGTGCGGGTTCCACTTGAGCGCCACGAAGTCGCCCGTCGTGGGCGGGATGGCGTCGGGACGGTTGTGGTACGCGCCCGCCTTCTTGCGCGCGATGCACTCGCCCTCGTCGCAGACCACGCGGTAGTAGTCGCCGTAGGCGGCCACCACGCGCGCGGGAACCGCGCCCGGAATCGCGACGGGGCCGCCGGTGTATCCGTAGTCCGCGATCACGGCGTCAGACGGCGCACATCGCGGTGGCGATCACGTCCACGCCCGTGTCGCAGGCGTTCTCGATCACGAGGTCGCCGATCTTCTTCGGCGGCAGCACGGTCGTGTTCGCGAGGAGGTTCGTGACCTCGGCGATCTTGCCCTTCGGAATCGCGGTGCGCGTCTTGACGGGCAGCGGACGCCGCGTGCCGGCCACGCGGACGAGTCCCGTCACCATGCGTGTGGGGTTCGTCAGCTCGGCGATGGCGTAGGCCTCGCCGCGCGGACACGTATGCCCCGTCACCTTCACGGCGCCGTCCGCGCCGCGCTCCACGGTCATTTCACAGCCCTTCGGGCAATTAATGCAGATCAGTTGCATACTTCGCAGCACTCCTTCCGGCAATTTCAGAATCACGGCTCACCCAGTCGACGAGGTCGTACACGCGCACGACGTTGCCGCCGGCGAAGATGCCGGGCACGCTCGTGGCCATCGCCGCGTCCACCTTCGGTCCGCGCGTCTTGGGGTCCATCTCCACGCCCGCCGCCTTCGTGAGCTCGTTCTCGGGAATGAGTCCGCACGAAAGGAGCAGCGTGTCGCAGTCGAAATGCATCTCGGTGCCGGGAATCGGCTTCAGGTTGTCGTCCACCTGGCTCACCTTCACGCCCGTCACGTGTTCGCGGCCCTCGACGTCCGTAACCGTGTGCGAGAGGAGGAGCGGGATGTCGTAGTCCTGCAGACACTGCACCACGTTACGCATGAGGCCCGAGCTCTTCTTCATGATCTCGATGCACGCGAGCACCTTCGCGCCCTGGAACGTGAGGCGGCGCGCCATGATGAGGCCGATGTCGCCGGAGCCGAGGATCACCACGCGCTTGCCCGGCATGATGCCGTCCATGTTCACGAGACGCTGCACGGTGCCGGCGGTGTACACGCCCGCCGGACGCGTTCCCGGCGTCATGAGCGCGCCGCGCGGACGCTCCCGGCAGCCCATCGCGAGCACGACCGACTTCGTCTTCACCTGCTGCATGCCGTAGCGGCGGCTCATCGTGGTAATCGTGTGGATTGCGCCCGGGGCGATTTCCATCACCATCGTGCCGCAGCGGATCGGGATCTTGAGGGAACGCGCCTGGTCGATGTAGCGTTGCGCGTACTCGGGACCTGTCAGCTCTTCCTTGAAGCGGTGGAGACCGAAGCCGTTGTGGATGCACTGCTGGAGGATGCCGCCCGGCGCATCGTCGCGCTCAAGCACGAGCACCTTCTCCGCACCCGCCTCGCGCGCGGCGACGGCGGCGGCGAGACCCGCAGGCCCCGCGCCGATGACGGTCACGTCCCACGTGCCTTCGCCCGTCGTCGCGGCGGCCGCGGCCGCCTCGCGCAGTTCGGCAGGCGCGGTCTTGCGCGAGACGAGGAACGCCTCGGGACGGAGTCCCAGCTCCTCGCCGAGAATCTCGATGAGCTTCGGCGTGCAGAAGCCGCCCTGGCAGCGCCCCATGCCGCTCCGCGTGCGGCGCTTGATGCCGTCGAGCGTGCGCGCGCCCACGCGGCAGCGGATCGCCGCGCGGATTTCGCCTTCGGAGACGGACTCGCACCGGCAGATCACGCGTCCGAACGCAGGATCCTTCTGGATGAGCGCGGCCAAATCCTCCTTCGACATCTCGCGCGTCACGGGCCAGTCGCTCACGTCGAGCGAGATGTCCGTCGCGGCCTTGCGCGTGGCGTCCAGCTTCTCCGCGACGCGCTCCGCGAGCCACGCGCCGATGGCGGGCGCGCTCGTGAGGCCCGGCGACTCCACGCCGAGCGCGTTGAAAAAGCCGGGGGCGTCCGGCGCCTCGCCGAGCACGAAGTCGCTCACCGTCGTCTCGTGCGCGCGGAGTCCGCTGAACTCGGTGATCACCTTGTTGAGCGGCAGGCCGGGATACGTGCGGCGCGCGCCGGCCTTCGCCTTCTCGAGGCCCTCGTACGTCGTCGCCTTGTCCTCCTTGTCGGGGATGTCCTCGGCCGTGGGGCCCACGATCACCGTGCCGTCCACCGTGGGGGAGACGAGGATGCCCTTGCCCATCTTCGACGGCACCTGGAACATCGTCGCGGAGAAGCTGCCCTCCTCGTCGCGGTCGAGCATGAGGTACTCGCCGCGGCGCGCCTGGATGTTGTACTTCGTGGCGCTCACGAGGTTGTTGAGCTCGTCGGAGTGGATGCCCGCGCAGTTGATCAGCGTCTTCGCCGTGAACACGCGGCCGTCCTCGCACGTCACGCGCCAGACGTCATCGGTTCGTTCGAGCGCGGTCACGCGCGCGTCGAAGATGAACGAGACGCCGTTCGCCGCCGCGTTCTCCGCCGCGCGGAACGTGAGCTGGTACGGACAGCAGATACCGCCCGTCGGCGCCCACAATGCGGCCACAGCCTCGGGCGACACGTTTGGCTCGCGCCGGCGCAGCTCCGCCTGGTCGATGATCTCCACCGGCACGCCGTTCTTCGCGGCCTTCTCCACGAGGTCCTCAAGGCCCTTGATCTCCTCGCCGTTGAACGCCAGCACGAGCGAGCCGTTGCGCTTGAACGGCACCTTCAGCTCCTTGCAGGCGTTCTCGAACATCTTGTTGCCCAGCACGTTGAACTTCGCCTTGTTCGTGCCCGGCTTCGCGTCGAAGCCTGCATGCACGATCGCGCTGTTGGCCTTGGACGCGCCTTCCGCCACGTCCGACCCGGCCTCCAGCACGACGACCTTCAAGTTCCAGCGACTCAGCTCGCGGGCCGTCATACAGCCCACGACGCCGGCGCCCATTACGATTACATCATCCATCGGCGTTCCTTTTTGTTGTTGAACGACATTATTTAACCACAAATCGGCGTGTAAGTCCACAGAAAACCATTTACGACCCTAAAACGGCGGCAAGCGCGGATGCGGACACCCCACGCAGTAGAAGCCGTTTAGTCTTCGAAGTTTCCCCACCCTTGAACACGACCGCGCCCTTCGGTATACCGAATGCATCGGCAAGCGTCTCGATCAATTCCTTGTTTGCCTTGCCGTCCACGGGCGCACACCGGATGCGCACCTTCACGGCGTCGCCGAGCAAACCGTCAATCCCCGCCCGCGAGCTGCGCGGCTGGGCCTTCACGTTGAGGATGATCCCTTCAGGTGTTTCTGTGTAGTACATGGCGTTTCAGGTTGAGTGCTTTCGATTGAACAGCGTGCCCCAGAGGGCGAGCTGCGTGCGGAAAGTGTCACGGAGCGGACGGTAGTGCGAGCACGCGTTGCCGTCGAGGTAGATCGTGCGCACGGGCACCTCGCGCGGCGGCGCGGGATGCCGGCGCGCATCGGCCAGCATTCGAATCTCGTACTCGTAACGATCACCGGGAATCGCGAGGAGACGCGGCAGCAGCGCCGCTGGGATTCCCCGCAGGCCTGTCTGCGTGTCGCTCACCGAGAGCCCCGTGATGAGACGGAACAGCCCGCGCGTCCAGAAATTACCAATCCGACTGCGGAACGGCACGTCGCCCGCAAACGACCGCACGCCGAGGACGAGTCCTCCATTCGGTTCGCGCGTGAGTTCCTCCGCCACGCGCCGCACGTCCTCCGGATCATGCTGCCCATCGCCGTCCACCGTCACGATGCCTACCATGCGCGGCAGGTTCTCCCGTACCCATGCGAACGCGGTACGGAGCGCCGCGCCCTTCCCTCGATTATTCTCGTGAATGAGCACTGCATCCACATCTCCGCGCACATCATCAAACGCCGATCGTCCGCGCGCAGAGCCGTCGTCCACCACCACGATGTGCGCGAAATCAGCTCGGAGCCGCCGGACTAGCGACGGGAAACGAGCCTCGTCCGGATCGCATACTGGAATCACAAGCGCGATGCCATCACATGCCGTCACGTGTAAAGTCTCCCGAAAGAAGCTATTTTTTCCGGGCTGCGCGATTGACTAGATAGACGATGCCCATGTACGGAATGCCCGAATGGTTCGTGAGACCGATCTCGCACGTGCGGCTGTTGCTGTAGCCCATTGTGGCACCCGCCTCGGCGATGCGCGCGCGGAGCTTGCGCAGCGCCCAGGCGTTGAGTTCAGGGTTCGTGAAGCCCTTGTCGCCCGCAAAGGCGCAGCAACCGATCTCCTCCGGCAGCACGGCCTTTCGCGCGCATGTGCGCGCCACCTTGAGGAGTGTGTCCACAAGACCCATCTTCCGCGTCGAACAGGTCGCATGTACGGCCACGCACGCATCGAGCGGTTCAATCTCCACGCGGTCCAGCACGAACTTGTCGATGAACTCCACGGGCTCGTAGAGCTTGAGCCCCGTAATCTTCTCGCGCATCCGGTGGAGACACGGACTCTGGTCACAGAGAATCGGCCAGCGGCCGTCTTCCGATGCTTCGCGTAGGGCCGCCTCCAGTTCGGCGGTCTTCGCGTCCGCCACGTCCGGCATGCCCTTCGACTCCCAAGTCATCCCACAGCAAAGGTTCTTGAGGTTCTTCGGGAACACGACCTCGTAGCCCGCCTTCCCCAGCAGCTCCACTGTTTCGTCCACAAGCGGACGCTGCACAGGGTCGCCCTTCGCCGGTCCCATTCGCTGGTTGATGCAGCTTGGGAAGTAGACGACCTTCTCGGCCGCAGGAGTGGGTTGCGCCTTGATCGACTTGATGCGTGCGCGGTGCGGCATCGCGGGAGTCCAGAGAGGAACAAGCCCGAACGATCCACGGTGGATCGCCTTGCAGATGACGGACATCGCCTTGTTGCCAAGGACGGCTTGTCCACATGCCGCCAAGCCAAGCATCGCCGAAACACCGCCCGCGACGAAATTGAGGTGGTCGGCGGCGAACTTCCCCATGCGGCGCGCAAGCGCGCCGTGCGCACTTTCGCGCACGACGTGGATGTATTCGCCCACGTTAATCTTCACGGGGCAACTCGTGGAGCAGAGTCCATCGCCCGCACAGAGCGCGTCGCCGAGTTTGCGGAAGTCGCGCGCGAGACACTTGGATGCGCGCCGGGCCGAAGGATCGGTCTTACCTACCTCCGCGAGACGCGCGATCTCGCGGCTCACCACAATGCGCTGGCGCGAGGAGAGCGCGTAGCCGCACGAGACGCAGTTCACTTCGCAGAAGCCGCACTCGATGCACCGGTCCACGAGCGGATGGATTCGCGGCAGCGGCTTGAGGCCGGAGATGTGGCACTGCGGATCGTCGTTGAAGATCACGCCGGGGTTGAAGAGGTTGTCAGGGTCGAAGAGCGCCTTTACGTCCTTCATCAGCTGGTACGCCTTGTCACCCCACTCCACGCGCACGAAAGGCGCCATGTTGCGTCCCGTGCCGTGTTCGGCCTTGAGCGAGCCCTGGTACTTCTCGGTGACGAGCTTCACCACGGCGCGCATCATGTTGTCGTACTGCGCGACGACCTCAGGAGTGTCGAAGCGCTGGTTGAGGATGAAGTGCCAGTTGCCCTCGAGGGCATGTCCGTAGATGACGGCGTCGGGATAGCCGTGGTCCTTGAACAGCTGTTGGAGGTCGTCCGTGAATTCCGCGAGACGCGGCACGGGTACGGCCACGTCTTCAATGAGACAGGTGGTGCCGATCTCGCGCGTACCGCCCACTGCCGGGAAGATGCCGCTGCGCATGGCCCACCACTTGCCCGTCATGGCCGGATCGCCGGTGAAGGCCGCTGGTCTGCAGAGCGTTAGCGAGGACAGCACCGACTCCAGTTTCCGGCGTTTCTCTGCGACTTCCTCGGGCGTGCCCTCGGTCATCACAAGCACGGCCCCCGCCTCCTCGGGCAGTCCCGCGAGTTCGGGAAAATCCTTCTCTACGGTACGCATCGCCTTGCGGTCGAAGAACTCGGCCGCCGTAAGCGCACCGGTCGCCTTCATCGCGGCCACGGCCTCGCATGCGGCGTGCGTGGTGGGGAAGAGGAGGAGCGCGGATTCGCTTGCGGGCGCGATCTTACCTGTGCGGAACGTCGCCTCGGCGAGGAACATGAGCGTCCCCTCGCTGCCGGGAATGAGGCGCGTGATAATCTCAAACGGATCCTCGCATTCGGCGAACGGCAGGATCGTAAGGCCCGTAACGTTCTTGATCGAATACTTGCGGAGGATGAGGTCTTTCAGCTCAGGGTCGCTCTGCACGCGGTCGCGCAGCGCACAGAGGCGTTTCATGAAATCGGCGTGAGACACGGCAAACGCAGCGCGCGACTCCGCGTCGCCCGTGTCGAGCACCGTGCCGTCCACGAACACTACCTTCGCGGAAAGGATCGTGCGCTCGGCGTTTGCGTGCGTGCCGCAGCTCATGCCGGAGGCGTTGTTGAGCGTGATGCCTCCCACCATCGCGCTGTTGACGGACGCGGGGTCGGGGAGGAACTTGTAACCGTAGGGCTTCAGGATCGCGTTCACGCGTCCGCCCACCACGCCCGGCTGCACGCGGATGCGCGCGCCGCCGTCGAGTACCTCGTACCCTTCCCACTTTTTGCCGCACACGACGAGCAGGGAGTCCGTGATGGCCTGTCCCGAAAGCGACGTCCCCGCCGCGCGGAAAGTGATGTGCTTTCCTTCGCGCTTCGCACGCCGCACGATGTCCACGACCTCCGAGACGTTCGCGGGCATCAGCACTTCCTCGGGGATGAGGCGGTAGAATCCCGCGTCCGTTCCCCACGCCAGCCGTTCTATGAATTTTTGCATGGACACAGTATACCACATTTTCGCGGCGTCCCCGCATCAGCGCGGGTTCTTGAACGCGAAGAACAGCGGACGGTATATGCCGTCGTGGCGGGCGACTTCCTCCAGCCTGCCTGTCTTCGCGTCGTATGCGTAGCTTGCCACGCACCAGCTCTCCTTCAATCCTGCTAGGATGAACTTGCCGCCTGGCATGAACTGGAAGTCACGCGGGAAGCGTCCGCCGAGCTTCGTGTTGGCAAGCCAGTCGAGCCGACCAGAGTCGGTATCCACGTTGAAGACGGTGATGGAGTCGTGGCCGCGGTTCGAGCAGAGCACCTGCGAACCGTCCTCGGAGAGGTGGATCGCCGCCGCCTTGCTATCGCAAGTTTCCCCTTCCGGCAGAATGCTGTGCTTTTCGATGAACTCAAAACCCTCGCCCGTGTAGCGAAAGCTCGCAACGAGGTTGTACAGCTCGAAGACCACGAAGGCCAAACGCCCGTTCGGGTGGAACACGATGTGGCGCGGTCCCGCACCAGGTGCGATGGCTCGCGTGTCGATGGACGCCGACGGCACCTCCTTCAAGCCCTGCGCACGGTTCGGGAAGTCGTATGCGACGACCTTGTCGAGAGCGAGGTCAACAACGAGCAAAAACTTGCCGTCCGGCGTCACGATGGAACAGTGCGCGTGGGCGGAGTCCTGCCGCGGCTTGTTCGGTCCGTCGCCGAAGTGCTTCACCTGAAAGAGCGGGTTCACGGACTCCGGCGCTGGCGCGGCGCAGGCGGGGTCGAGGGAACCGTCTTCCATGATGTTTGCATAGCCCGCCGTGCCGCATGAATACTCGGCATATACAAGCGCCTTCTCAGAAGGGTCTAGCGACACGTGGCATGGGATCGTCCAACCCGTGCGGATTTCGTTGATGAACTCAAGGCCGTCGCCCTTCACTGCGAACGCGGCCACGCCACCATTGCGCTTTTCCGGTCCGAACGAGGGCCGTCCCAGAACGGTGTAGAGGCGCGTGCAGCTGCGGTTGAGCGTCATGTAGATGGGGCTTTCGAAGGTGTTCAGTACGCTGAGAGGACGGAACTCCCCCGTCTCCGCGTCTGACTCTAAGATGTGGACGCCGTCCGCATGGTCATGGGCCGTGTAGCTACCGACGTATGTGATGTATTTCATTTTCTCTTCTCCTTTAAGACTTTCTCACCATCCCGCGAGGCGGGGAAGGTGCAGCCGGGCATTGGCTGTGCTGCTGTTGGCGAATCGGCGCGCCTTCGCGTCCCACGTGAGCAACTTGCCGGGATCGAACAGCGCGGCGACGCCCGTGAGCGAACACTGCGTCATTGCGCCCGCGTACGCGAAGTCGCTCCCGACGGGCTTGCCGCCCTTGACCGCCGCGATGAATTCGTTGTACGGCTTCGCGTCCGGACTCTTCCCCGGCACGCGCGGATACTTCTGCTTAGGACATCCGCCGTCGGCTCGAAGTTTCGCGAGCGTAGTATCGGGCAGCATCCGCAGGTAGTTCGCGCCGTGGTGTCCATACTCGATCACGCCGCGCGTGCCGTAGACAAACGCGCCGTTCGTCATGTTGTCGCGCCGCTCACGCGCTTCCTTTGAATTGTGTGGCGGATAGAACTTCATGTCGTCCCTGTAGCCAGGCGGCACCGGCACGTCCTTGCAGGCGTCGCCGTCGAACCACACGAGCTTGAACGGCTTGCCGTCGCGCTTGACGTACTCAAACGTCGTCTTCACGCCCTTCGGAAACGTGAGACCGTGGCGCTCTGGCGTCCAGCTGCCCACGACCTCCGCCTTGACTGTCTTCGGCAGTCCCAGTCCGAATGTCCAGAAAAGCGGATCCATCAGGTGGCAGCTCCAGTCGCCGAGCGTGTTCGTGCCGTACATCGTCCAGAAGCGCCACGCGCCCGGCAGGAACTTCGGGAAGTAGGGACGGTGCGGAACCGGTCCCTGCCACTGCTCCCAGTTGAGCTCCTTCGGCACTTCCCACGTCTTCTTCATGTTGTCCAGTTCGTCCATGAAGGAGTACCTCACCGGACACCAGATGTGCGCCTCCGTCACTTCGCCGATCAACCCGGCCTCGACCCATTCGCGGAAGTCGCGGATCGTATCGTAGGCGTGCCCCTGGTTCATTGCCTGCGTGACAAGACGCGGATGCTTCTTCGCCTCGGCTAGCATTGCATCCATCTCATGGAAGCTCTGCGCGAGGGGCTTCTCGCACTGTACGTGCTTACCGCGCTTCAGACACTCGATCGCCATGGTGGCGTGCCAGTGGTCGGGGACGCCCACCAGCACGGCGTCGATGTCCTTGTCGTGCTTGTTGAGCATTTCCCTGTAGAAAGTGTAGAACGGCGCGTTCGGACGTTTCCCGCGCTGGTGCTGACAGCGGCGCGTGTCAACGTCGCAGAGCGCGACGATCCTCGCTCCGGCATGTTCGAGCCCGTCGATGTCGGCGGAGGCGCGCCCTCCGGCGCCGATTGCCGCCACGTTCACCGTCTCGCTCGGCGGCGTCGCGCCGCTGCCCGCGATCAGGCGCCGCGGCAGCACCATAAACGCGGACGCCCCACCGGCGGCTTTGAGGAAGCCTCTCCGGTTACCAACAAGCGCCCGACAACAATTATTCTCCTTCTTCATATTTGACTTACTCCTTGCAGTTCCACGACATAGAAATCTTATTGCATCATGCCGGTTACGCGCTCAACAGATCGTCCGCAGCACGCCTTGACGGATGCGTCGCCGGCGTAGATATGGACGCCGCCCTTCGTGCGCGTGATGCCCGTGTAGAGTATCTCCCGCGTGAGAAGCGGATTCACCCCGCCCGGCGGTAGCACGACCGCCACGTCGCCGAATTCCGATCCCTGCGATTTGTGGATCGTCGTCGCGAACGCCAACTCCGTCGCCGGCAGCAGCTCCGTGCGGATGCGGCGGGGCTCGCCCTCTCCCGGCAAGTAAAGCACATTGGGGTCGTCCGGCATCACCACGCCCACGTCGCCGTTCGAGACGGCCTGCAGGCGGTCGTTCTGCGTAATCATCATGGGAATCGGACATTCCTTGCCCAGACGGGCCTTGAGGTATTCGTTCAGCCTATTGACGCCATACGGCCCCTCGCGCAACGCGCACAGCACGCGGAAGTCGTTCAACCGCTCCAGGGCGGTCGCCGCGTCCCGGCTCGCCGCAAATCGCGCGAACTTCTTCTGGCACAACTCCGTGAATCCAGGCCACGCCCCGGGCGATGCCGGGGCCGCGCCGAGAGGTACATAGCTGACAACACCTCCGCCACGTTTCAGGATGTCCATCACCTCGTCCGGTCGGTTGCCGTTCACCGCGTCCGCAATGCGCGCAATCTCGCCGTCCGGCGGGAAGCGCGCACTCTCCCTGAGCCGGCTGATCGAGACGCCCGGCAAATGACACAAGTCGCCGAACACGTGTCCCCGCTCTACCGAGGCGAGCTGATCGACGTCGCCCACCAACGTCAGCTTGCACCCGTCCGGCAGCGCGTCCATAAGTTTCGACATAAGCGGCAAGCCAATCATGCTCGCCTCGTCGATGATCAGCCAGTCCGCCGCCAGCGGGTTCTCGCGTCCGTGGTGGAAGCTCACCAGGTCGTGCCGCGAGCCGAGCAACGCGTGGATCGTCGTGGCCGGCGCGGACTCCACACCCGCCTTCGCCATCGACTCCGTCATGCGCGCGGCCGCCTTGCCCGTGGGTGCCGCGAGCGCGAGACGCATCCCCGGATTGGAATCCCGCAGGTACTTGACCGCCCGCGCGATCGTGTGCGTCTTCCCCGTTCCCGGCCCGCCCGTCAGAATCGTGAACTGGGCCTTGCACATCGCCACCACGGCGTCGCGCTGTTCGTCGCGCAGCTGCGAGTAGAAATCATTCGCCGGCAATTCGACATCGTCAGCCGACACGTTCGCGGCCATCGCGGCGATCCGCTTCACCACGTTCCGCTCGTACAACCAGTTGCGCCGCGTGTAGAGCAGGTCGCCGTACACCACGAACGGCGTCTCGGCGCAGGGCGCGTCTGAAGAAGACACGTCGATAAAACAGGCGACGGACGGTTCCGCCGCCAGCTCCTTCAGTTCCTCTGCACCCACACGGCAGCAGACATTGCCTTCCTCCACGTCGGACACGACCGCCGCGCAGATTTCCGCCACCGCCGCGTTTCCGCCGGTCATCCTCAACACCAGATTCTTGACCGCGTTTTTCATGTCTTAGCCCTCCAGCCCCAATGCGACGGAAAGTCTGTCCAGCAAAACCTCGCCTGGACGATCCTCGAAAACCGGCGCCGCGCCGCCCGACGCGATGCCACGCAGGAAATAGTAGCGCACGCCGCCGAAGTTCTTCTCCCACGAATAGTCTGATCCCAACGTCTCCTTGAGGAACCGATGCAGCACAACGGAATAAAGCAGATACTGGAGGAAGTACCACTCCTTCGCCATTTCGGCGCGAACGCCTTCCGCCGTAAAGCCCGCGGCACATCCGTTCAGACGGTTTGACTTCCAATCGACCACATAGTAGAAGCCATCCTTCCTAAACACGAGATCCAGAAAGCCCTTGAGGAAGCCCTTGGGAATGGGACGGTTCCATCCGTCCAACACTTCAAGGAACACCGCCTTTGATGCATCCCAGCCCCATTCATCGCGCAGGATCGCGGCGAGCGCGGCCGTGGTGTCCGCCGCGCCGGACGAAGAGAAGTCGAACTCCCATTCGCTGAACCGATCCGACCAAGGAATGTCCCGCAATGTAAACGAATCCCCCTGCGGCGACTGAAGCGGGTAATCAAGCGTAGCGGCCATCATGTCCGACACGAGCTTCGCGCGTTTTCCGAAAAACTGTTCGTCAGCGTCGGCGAGACCGTGGAGTTTCAACGCCCTTTTCGTCTCCTCCAGTACGGCCTTCGGATCCGCATCGAAAGGCAGCGCCTCCAGGATCGCGTGCCAGCACGTTCCCGTCTTCGTGCCGCCCGGCAAGGTGAAGACGCCGGACGGTGCCTCGGTCTCGACCGCGCCCGTTTCGGACACGTCGAAGTCGTGCTCACCGTCGCCTGAACTGTGCGAGGCGGGCGAGAGCGACGAATAGCTCCCCTTCGTGGGCCGCGTGGAATACGCGCGCGGCGTCCGCGCATCCGTCAATACCGTCGGTCCTTTCGTCGGCGGTACGTACGGGGGAAGCGGTGTTTCCGGCGGCTCGTATTTCGACCAGGCGATCGGAGACGCGGCATCTCTCTCGCCCGCGCCGTGGCACCGCGCGTTCGCGAAGAGACGCCCCAGCGGCGAATCGGAGTCCGGTGCTTTCGCGATAACGACCGTCCGTTTCGTCGCGCGTGTGAAGGCCACGTACAGGAGACGCATCCGCTCGGCATCGGACTCGACCTGCGCCTTCTCCGCCGCCTCGTCGGACATGCCGACGTGAAGGTTCATGTTTTCGTCGTGGTAGAAGAACGGTGCCGAAAGCGGTCTTTTGCGCAGGGGCATCGGCACGATCACGACGGGGAACTCCAGTCCCTTCGAGACGTGGATCGTCATGATCTTGAGCGCATCGCTCTCGCTTTCCAGCTGCCGCGCGTACTCTTCGGAATCCACCTCGCCTCCGCCAGACTGGTTGATCCGCTCCGTGATCCAGTTCACGAGCGCTTCCGGCGAAGGGCCGATCTCCCGAACGGCGGAACCGGACAGGTCGATGATCTGCATCAGGTCCGCAAGGAGGCGTTCGCCGTCCGATAACTTCGTCAAGTTGCGCCGGAAATCGCATTGAGGATGCGCCTCAAGGGCGGCGAAAGCCGCATTGAATCCGCGCGCCTGCCACTTCTGGTTGAGGTCGCTGAAGAAGCCGATCATGTCGGCAAGCGTTCCCTCGTCGGCGAGGAGTTCCTCGCTGAACGAGAAGAAGCGCGTAAGCAACGCGGCCTTCACCTGTCCGCGCCCGCCCATCAGCGCCATCGCCATCAACACCTGACGCAAATCGGAGGCAAGCTCACCTGCGAAGACATTCCCCGCCTTTTGCAAGACAGCCGGCACGCCGACATCCTTAAGCATGTCCCGGTAGTCGGCGCCGTCCGTGTGCGACGTCACCAGAATGGCAATGTCCTTGGGGGTAAGTCCCTTCGCACGCTGTTCCTCGAGAATGTTCAGGACGGTATCGACGACGGCCTGGTTGCGCGATGCCTTGTTCTCCACCTCGACGATCCTGAACGGCGACGGATCGTCCGTACCGTCTGGGAGCACAAGCGCCGGTTTGCTTGCGTCGTATTTGAGCGGATCGCGGTAGTCAATCGACTCGTCGCCGAAAGTGTAGTCGCCGGGAGCGTCCATGAACAGCGCATTCACCGCGTCGATGAGGCGCGGCGTAGAGCGGAAGTTCCGGTCAAGGCGGAACGCGCGCGACGCCACCGCCGGATCCGTCACGGCCTTCTTGTAGGTGTAGATGTCTCCGCCGCGGAACGAGTAGATCGCCTGCTTGGGATCGCCCACGAAGAAGAGGGCGGGCGCGGGCTGAACGTCCGGATCGAGGAACACGCGGCGGAAGATGTCGTACTGGACGGGATCGGTATCCTGGAACTCATCGACGAGCGCGGCCTTGAACTCGTCGCGCAGATGCGCCGCGAGCGCAGGGCCTTTTCCCGCGTCCCGCAAGGCATCCCTCAGTCCGCGCAAGAGGTCGTCGAACGTCTGCGTGTCGCGCGCGGGACGGTCCTCCTCGTATGCATCCACGATCTCCTCCGCGCGGGCAAGCGCGAAGGCATCCGGATCGTCCGCCGCGCCTTCGTCCACGGTCCAGCCCGACTTGCCGGAGAGCGCCTGCACGAACCCGTCCAGCGTACCGAGGTCGAGGCCATCCTTGACCGGACCTTCGAGCGCCGGACGCTCCCGCCGCCACCAATCGCGCACGCGGCGTGTGAGGTCTTCGCTCTTCGTATCCGCGAACTCCGTGCGAAACGCGCTGTCCGTCTCGAACGCGAACCGCACGAGCGCGCGCCGACAGAAACCGTGGATGGTGGAGATGGCGGCCTGGTCGAATTCCATCAGCGCCAGCTCAACCCGCGCCCTCGCCACACCATCCGCATCCGGTAGGGTCACGCGTCCCGCGTGACCGCCGATATTCGCCCGCGCGCATTCACGCAACTTTGCCAACCTGTCCAATTCGTCCTGCTTGATGCCTTCCGTCTCGCCCGCTAGGAACCGCGCCATGTTCGACAACACCGCGCGCACGCGATCCCGCAGTTCCTTCGTGGCCGTCTCGGTGAAGGTCATCACCTGGATCTGCGACACGCGGAAACCCTTCTCCGCGACGAGACGCGCGTAGATGTTCTGGATGTTGTACGTCTTCCCCGTGCCGGCGCTCGCCGCCACGAGGTGCGGTCCCTCCAGCTCGAACTTCGGCTCGAAAATCTCTTCGCTAAATACGTGTTTCATGGACACCATTCCCCTGCTCTTACCGCGCATTTGTCGAAACGATCCTTGTTGTATAGTTCCCCAACGCATCGGCGAATTCGGATGGAAGCTCGTCGCCGCCGTTCAACGCGGCGGCGAAGTCGAACGGAAACGGCTTCATCGCCTGCGCGACCATCCGCGTGAGGATTTCCCGCGCCTCGGTCTGCGGCAAGGGACGGTACGTCCGCACGGGGCCGTCCTTCGTGCACATCATCGCCGTCACGAATCCTTCCCCACCCGCCGCATGGCCGGCGACGTGCCGTACCCATGCGCTGATCTTCGTTGAATCGTAAATGGCGGGATAGTCCGAAAACGCGAACACATGCGCCAACTGACCTTCCGGCAGGACGTTCAGCCTGACCGCTTGCCGGCAACCCGTCAGGACAACGCGATGGCCCTCAACGTCAAGTTCGACGTGGTAGGTTTCAGGTTCCGACTCATCCTCCCACGCAACGAACGCCTCCGCCGCCGTCTTGTCGGCGCACGCGAAACCATCGTTTTCGTTTTTCTTGTATTTCAGCAGCCGAGCACGGTACCCCTCGCCGGCGTCCGCCTCGGCTTTTACGGCGTCCGCCAGTTCGGCTGTGTCCATCGTGATTCCGGACTCGACCAACCGCTCCGACTCCTCGTCTACGTCCACTGCGTCCGCGCCGCGCAAGAGCAGCGTCCGCCTGAGGTCGCGCGGCAATTGAGCTTCAAGGGAATCTTCATCCTCCAGACTGTCGTATCCGGGACGCGAGAGGTTGACGGAGAGACGATTCCGCGCGAGAAAGTGGTTCGGCCGCGAATAGAAATCCGCAAGAGCCTCCACCTCGATTACCGTGTCTCCTGAGGCGGCGTAGGCGAACGGCGCCGCCGCGAGCGCCGCCGCATCCGCGCCCTGCCTTTCCGCCAACGCGACGGCGGCATCGTGGTTTGCGGCGGAATAGCTCGGCGGCAACGCCTGTTCGGACTCCTTCGCCGCCGTGAAGTAGCGCGGACTGTACGCTTGCAGGGGATGCTGGAATCTCTTCACTCCCAGCCCGGACGCCTCGTACCACTCGACAAGATCGGTCAGCGGCACCGCTGCCGGCATCTTTTCGTTGGAACGGACGTTTCGTCCCACGTAGCTCAGCGCAAGACGTTCCCGTGCGCCCATGGCGGCCTTCAGAAGCGCGAGCGCGTCCCGCTCACGCACCGTCGCGTCGAACAGCGTCGGATGACGTCCGATCAGATCGAACGCGGGGCGATGTTCGGCGCGCGGGAACACGCCGTCGCTCAACCCGCAGATCCACACGAACCGCGCCGGCACGGCGGTGCCGATCATCAAAGACGCCACGCGCACAACGTCTCCGGCGGATGCCACGCGCCGCACGCCCGCGTTCACGGCCGCGAGAACCGCCGCGCACATCACGTCGCCCGGCACGGGGTCGTCCTTGCCGGACGCCTTTCCCGCCGCGCGCGCGACCAGCGCGTCGCCCGTGGCCGACAAGACCGCGCGCCGCAGGCCCGCGAGTTCATCCTCCGTCTCGTCATCGCCAAGATAGAACTCGTCGATTGCCGACACAAGCCGATCGCGCCACGTCTCAATAGCGTGCGGTCTCTTCAAGAAAGCGCGGAACTTTGCCAATGCCGTGACGAACGCGTTGAGCGCGCCCACGAGCCGCGCCCGTTCCGCCTCCACGGAGCCGCAAGGACGAAGCCGCCCGAGGACGCCGACATCGACCAGCGCCTCCGGATCTTCGCGCGGGCCCATAAGCGCATCCGCCACAAAGCGATCCAGTCCACGCCGCCAGGTGAAGGGATAGTTCGCGCCCGGCGTCGTGGCGGCGAGAATATCGTTCACGTCCGCGTCGTCGTAGCCCCAATGGATGTTGTTCTCGCGCACCATCTCGCGCAGCACGGAAAGTCCGTCCGGGTCGATGCCGAAGCGTGCGCCGATCGCCGGCACGCCGAGCAGGGAAAATACCGCGTTCGCCTCAAACCGGTTGGTGCGGAAGGCCAGCAGCTCCTCGAGGGAATGCGTGACGGGCGTCGTCTCCTGCACGCCGCCGGCCAAGGCGAACGGAACGCTCCCCGTCCCGCCCGCGCCGAACACGGAGGAAACAAGCGGCGCGTACGTGCCCCAGTCCGCACAAAGGACGAGCGCGTCGGACGGACGCGCGTCCGGCACTTCGTCGAAGAACCGATGCAGCGCGTCGCGCGCAGCCTCCAACTCGCGACGCGGCGAGTGGCAGACGTGGACTTCTGGTACGACGTTACGCAAGGCCGAGAAAGCCTCGGCGTCCTCGTCCCCCACCCAGTCGCAATTGCCTTCGGCGAGGTCAAGCTGCGCGGCCAGCACGCCGCGCGCGCCGCACCCCAGCGCGCCCAGGAGCCGCGCGTCCGGCGTCTCGAACAGGTTCTCCGGCGTCGCCTCGGGCGGCGTGTCGCCGTTCTGCAATGCGGCGAGCACGGTGCGCGCCCACTCCCGCTGCGCCTGTTTTTTCGTGGCGTCGTCGAGCCAGTAGTCGCGCGAAGGGTTGAAGTTCCAGAAGGTAGTAGGGACGACCGAGGACAACTTCCGCAACATCTGTAGATAGGGCCACGGCGCGAAGGTCACGTCGAACACGTGGATCGCCGAGTAGCGGGGGAAACCGTTCGTGAAGGCCGTCTGCGGGTCGGTTCCCTCGCCGAGCGCGCGCGCATAGTCCCGCGTGTAGGTACCGGGGGCCTCCTGTACGAGAAGACGGTAGAGCGCGGCCTGCCAGCGTTCGGAACCGGACCGCAGGTCGCCCTTCTCCCACTTGGCCAGCATCTGGTAGCGCGCACTGAGGTAGTCGTCGAAGAGTTCTGCAAGGCGCGTGGAAAGTTCAAAGCGGCGGCGATCCCTCACCGACTCCTTTGCCCGTTCCACATACGCCAGGGGCACCGCAAGGTCGGGATTCCGTGTCTGGTCCTTCAGGATGGCGTTGATGCGCCAGGCGAGCACGTTCTTCGCGTAGGGGTGTTCGGACGGGTTGCGCCGTTCGCCGTCCTTCCCGCACATCGCCGCCAGCCAGTCGTTCACCAGTTCCGGTAAGGGCTTGAAGTCGATGTTCGCGAGAATGCGGCGGCCGCCCGGACGGCGATGAAGCAGGAAGTAGTCCTGCAGCCAGTTGCGCGTGGACATGTCACCCACCACGATGCACACGCGCGCAAACGGATCGCGAACAGGCGCGTTTTCCCATTCCCCAAACAAGCTCTCGGCCAGCGCCTCCAGCCGATCGCTCCAAAACACATTAGGCATCAGGCAGGTCCTTGCAGACGACGAGGTTCTTCTTGTAGAAGGCCATGCCGAACTTGAGGATGTCGCGCTTTTCGCCATGCGCGGCGAAGTCGGCGAGCATCTCGGTGGTGTATTCGCGCGTGTCGTTGAGCTCGATCACTACGCCGGGCATGCCTTCGATCAGCGGACGCATGGAGATGTCGTAGCGACCTTCGCCCGACTCGCGGTTCGACTTCACGACAAACCGGTTGCGGAAGCACGCGATGAACCCGAGGACTAGTCCGTGGGAGAACCCCTCGGCGGCCGTATCGAAGAAGCTCACCGACTCCTTGAGATAGGCCGCGAGGTACTTTCCGAACAGGAAAGGATCGCACTCGCCGTCCTTCACCGCTCCTACGGGCTTGAGGTAGCACGCCGAGACGAGCAATGCGTAAAGCGTATTCTCGTTGTCGCGGATCTGCTTGTAGGGTCCAAGCTCCTTCGCCATCGGAACCACAACCGGCTTTCCGGTCATTAACCTGTGGAGCGTTACCTCCATGTCAAACGGCAGTTCCTGCACGATTTCGGTGATGAGATCGCTTGAGCTCGTATCGAGCCAGTAGGCGTCGGGCTTGCAATTGCATTGGAAATACCGCAGCACGCTCCACGGGTTGTAGATTTCCGTGCCGCCGAAGTCGTAGCCGTCGTACCACGACTTGATCTCCGGCATCTTGTCCTCGGCACCGTAGTACCGCGCCATTTCGGCGACCTCTTCTTCGGTAAAACCGAAATACTGCGAGTACCATGTCGTCGATGATCGTGTCGTTTTTCATGGCCGAGACCATCAAAACGACACGTTCGGGTCGAGCGGGTAGCGGCCGAACGAGGCGCCGTACACGGCGAGGCCGCCCTTCTCCGTCTCAAGCCGGATCGTGAGCTTGCCGTCCTTCGCCTGCGCGAGGACCTCGGACGGAATCGCCGCCTCGACGAGCCATCCGTAGCTGCCCGCCTCGTGCAGCGTGCAGTCGCGCGGCTGCGCGGCCCACGAGAGGATGCCACGATGGTCAGCGGGATCGTCTGGAAGCTGCATCGTCTTCACGAGCTTGCCGTTCGCGTACACCTTGAGCGTGGACGGCCACTTCTCAGCGGACGTCATCGGATAGGAATTCGGGTTCTTCGAACGGCTCGCGAACCCGCCACCGAGCATGCAGTCGAGGTCGCGCACGCCCTTGTCAATGTCCTTGGAGTCCTTCGAGTTGAGCCGCTTCGCGCCCACTTCCGCGCGGAAGGTGGCCTTCTTCGCGTCGGCGGGAACGGTGAATGCGTATTCGAAGAAGCCCTTGCCCGCGCCGCAGGTCTTAAGGCCCTTCAGCACGTTCCACTGCTTCTGCGACCACTGCGCCTTCGCGAACTTGTCGGGGGCGACAGAAACCGTGTTCGCCTTCGCCGCGCCGCGCGTGACGAAGCACGCGAAGTTGCGGGCGACAGGTTCGACGCCGTCCAAAAGCGTGAAGCAAACGACGCCGCACGCCGTCTCGGACGGAAGCTTCACGGGCACTTTGGCAATGCGGCCGTTCTGCCACGAGCCCGCGATAAACGCGATGTTGTCTGTCGGAATCGGACGCTGCTCAAGTTTGCCATCGGCGTTCCAGAAGCGGAGCGTGGCGGAGAGCTTGAGCAGATGGCCGGCGTAATCGTCCGTGGTGAGCGACACGTCCACGGGCACGCTCCACGTCTCGCCCGCCTTGAACGTGCGGCAGATTTCGGTGTCGAGCGGCAGGTAGGCGTCGGAATGCCAGTCGGCGAGCGAAGAGCCGGGGAACAGCTCCTCAATGCCGGTCTCCTTCCACGTGCGGTCGAAACGCACGTAGCCGTTCCACTCGTTGATCACGTCGTGGTGTTCGGTGTAGAGCCAGCCGGCGCACTGGAGACGGCGGCGGAACGCGTTCATCATCGCATGGTAGTCCCACGACCAGTCGCAGTCGCCCGTCGAGCCCTTGTAACCCCACACGTTGCCGCACTCGCTGTTGAGCATCGGCTCGGTACCCTGCACGAAGCCGCCGATGTAGCGGTGCGTGGAACCGGGGAAAGACTTCTCGCACTCCCTCGCGACGCGCGCCTCCCACTTCCAGCCGGGCAGGTAGGCGTGCCATGAGTTGAGGTCCGTGACCACGTGGTCTCCGTTGCACTCGGAGTTGTCCTCCACGAGACGCGAGGGGTCGAGTTCCTTCGCCTTCTCGTAGGCGCGCGCCACGGCGCGGCGCGTCCACGGCGCATAGCGCGCGTGGCGGTTCTTGCCCCAGTTGCCGCCGTCAGAGAAGAGCCCCCATGTCTCGTTGAACAGCACCCACGAGAAGATCGACGGGTGGTTGTAGTCGCGGCGCACCATGTCCTCGAAACAGAACCAATGCTCGCGGAACATCGCCTCGGAGGCCGGGCCCCACGCGCACGGCACGTCCGCCATGATGAGAAGGCCGAGCTTGTCCGCCCAGTAGAGCTTACGCGGCACCTCAACCTTGATGTGGACGCGGTTGCCGGAGAGCGCAAGTTTCTTGGAGATGAGGATCTCGTTCTTCATGAACTCGTCCGACGGGAACGTGTACCACCCTTCAGGATGGTAGGACTGGTCGAGCGTGAGCTGGAGGTAGATTGGCTTGTTGTTGAGCGTCACGTACGGGTATTCAGTGCCGGGCAGCGTGCCCACGCCCACTTTTCTCATGCCGAAATAGGTATTCACCGAGTCCGTCACGCCCTCGCCGAGCAGCACGCAGCGCACGTCGTAGAGATAGGGATCGTCGAGGTCCCAGAGGCGGATGTTCTCGAACGGGATCTCGACCCACGCCTTGGACTGGCCGGGGGCAAAGGACACGACGGCGGGTTCCGCGCGGTCTGTCGCCTTGAAGACAATCTGCACCGCGAGCGGCTTCTTCGCGGGCGCGCCGAGCGTCACCTGGGCAAACACGCGTCCGTTGTCGATATCCGGCGTGAAGTGGACCGTCTCGAGGTACGTCTCGCCGCGCGCCTCAAGATAGACCGTCTGCCAGATGCCACGCGCGTTGCCGTAGCCCTGCTTGCCGTAGAGACGCCAGTCCTTACGCGCGAGCTCGGCGGGGACATCCCACGCGCGAAGCGTGATCTTCTGCGTCTCGCCCCACTTGACGAGCGGCGTGAGCTCGAACTCGAACGGCGTGTAGCCGCCGGAATGCTCGCCGAGTTTCGTGCCGTCTAACCAGCAGGACGTATCGTGGTCGCTCGCGCCGACGACGAGGAACACGCGTTTCCCCTTCCACGCGGCGGGTACCGTGATGTCGCGCCGGTACCAACCGATGTCCGCCTCGTCCTTCACGCCGGACGCCGGAGAGCCCCAGCCAAACGGCACGCGGATGCGCTGCGGGAAAACCGTATCCGCCGCCTCAAACCATTTCTCCTTCACGCCGGTGTCGGTCTTGTCGGCCGCGAAACGCCAACTGCCGTTCAGGTTCTGCCACTCGGCACGTTGCCAGTCGGGGCGCGGATGCTCCGGAAGCGGAATCGCCTCACCAGCCACAAGCGTAGCGACCGCAAAACCTGCAATCGCGCAAATCATCTCTTTCTTCATCTCAATCTTCCTCCTCATTTTCATTTTACAATTTTCATTTTACACTTTACACTCTCCACTCTCACCCCGCCGGGGCGTCATCCGGGTGATAACCGCTGTAACCAGTCTCCGGCATGGCGTCGAGCGCGGACATCTCCTCGTCCGACAGCGCGAAGTCAAATACCTCCGCGTTCGCCGCGATACGCTCGGCATGAGTCGATTTAGGAAGCGGCACGATGCCGTGCTGGATCGCATAGCGCACGCATGTCTGCGCCGAGCTCTTGCCGTGTGCCGCGCCGATCTTCGTCACAAGCGGATCGGCGAGCAAACGTCCGCTGCCAAGCGGACTCCACGCCTCCACCTGTATGCCGTTCGCCGCGCAGTAGTCGAGGACGTTCCGCTGCATGTAGCCGGGATGGAACTCCACCTGGTCCACCATCGGCATGACCTCTGCGGACGCCTTGAGCGCCTCCAGATGCTCCGGCATGAAGTTCGAGACGCCAATCGCGCGCACCTTGCCGTCCTTGTACAGCTTCTCAAAACCCCGCCAGGTGTCGGCGTTCATCTGCGCCCAGTCGGCGGAGAGTTTCGCGACGGCCGGCCAGTGGACGAGATAGAGATCGAGGTAGTCCACGCCGAGCGTCTGGATGGCCTTCTCGGCGGCGGCGACGGTCGCTTCGCACCCGCGAACGTCCGTCCACTGCTTAGTCGTGATGAACACGTCCTCACGCTTCACGCCGGAGAGACGCAGTCCCTCGCCGACGCTGGCCTCGTTGCCGTAGGCCGTGGCGGTGTCGATGTGCCGGAAGCCGACCTCAAGGGCCTTCTTCACGACATCGCGGGCGACGTCGCCCGACGGCGTCTGCCATGTCCCGAATCCCACGCACGGGATGCCCACGCCGTTGGACAACATCCGACGTGACGCCAGGTTTTCGATTTTGCTTTCCATCGTATCTCTCCGCGCTTACTTTGCGACGTCAACGGAAAGCCCCAGGTCGATGAACTGTCCGCCGACGGTCTGGATCACCTTGACGGCGATCATGTTGTCGCCCTCCTTCACGGCGGCGGCGAACTTCTCCAGCGGCAACGGGAACGACGTCCAGTTCGTGTTGTAGCCCTTCGCGGAGAGGACCAGCTCGCCGTTCAGGTAAACCTCGGCGTCTTCGTCGTGGAACATGTCGATGGTCGCCTGGAGGATCTTGCCCGTCGGCTTCTTGTAGGTGAAGTGACGGCGCAGCCAGATCTCGGGCGTCTCCCACTTCGTGGCGCTCTTGGCGTGCGGATGGTCCCTCAGGATGAAGGCGCTGCCGAATCCGCCGGCGGAACGCGCCCACGCGGAATCGTCGAAGCCGGGCTTCTCCCATCCGGCGGCCGGCGCCGTCGTGGTCCACGCCCAGGCATTGACGTCCGGGTCGAGGCGCTTCGCGAACACCTTGGACTCGCGCGGCGTAATGCCGAGCGAGAAGGCGGCGCGCACGCGGTCATGGACTTCCGCGAGTGCCTTCTTGTCGAACTTCACGACCTTGCGGTCATAGGTGATGAGGCCGTTGATCTCGCCCTCGACGTCCGTGGTCTGCGTGTAGACGCTGCCGGAAAGCCCGTTCATCGCAAGGACGCCCACGTGGTCCATGAGCGACACGAACTTGTCCTGCACGGCCTTGCGGTCGGTGTCCTTGCCCGTGCCGCCGTAGCCCCACGCCTTGTCCGTCCAGAGGTGTCCGTCCACGCGGCAGCCGATGCCGCCGAACTCGCCGAGGAAGCTCGCGCGGCGGTCGTTCACGGGCCACATCCGGGGACGCCGACCGTAGTCATGCTTGTCGACGAGGTCGGCGGCCTCCTCCACGCCCGTCGGTTTGTGGGGACCCTTGTTGCCGCCCTCGTAGTCGTTCCAGCCCGAGGGGCCGTCGACGATGCGCGAGGGGTCGTACTTCTGCGTCCACACGAGCGTCGCGTGGGTGAGGAACTCGCCGGGCTGTCCCCAGCTCTCGTTGTATGGAATCCAGCTCACGATGCTGGGCACGTTGTAGAGGTGGTCGATCATTTCCTTCAGTTCGCGGCGGTAGAAGCCGTAGCGCTGGGTCCTGTCGCCGGAGCCGGACGGCATGTCCTGCATCACGAGGATGCCGAGCGTGTCGCAGAGGTGGTAGTAGCGGCGCGGCTCGACCTTGATGTGCTTGCGCATCATGTCGTAGCCCATTTCCTTGAGCTTCTTGATATCGTAGGCCATCGCTGCCTCGGAAGGCGGCGTGAGGAGTCCGTCCGGCCACCATCCCTGGTCGAGCGTGCCGATGATGAAGCGCGGCTTGTTGTTGAAGAAGATGCGCAGGATGCCGTTCGCGTCCTTCTTGACTTCGATCTTGCGCATGCCGAAGTAGCCCTTCACCTTGTCCGCGCCGCAGACGGCCGTGAAGTCGTAGAGCGCGGGAGATTCAGGGCTCCACAGCTTGAAGCCGGCGGGCATGTTGACCATGGCCACGCCGTCTTTCGTGGTGACGACGGCGTTTCCGCCGTCGCACTGGACGGAGACGCGCACCTCGGGCTTGGCGAAACCTCCGCCGGCGACGTCGAACTCGAAGCGCACCGTTCCCGCGTCGATGTCGGGCGTGACCTTGTATCCCGCGATGTGGACTGCCGGCACCGTCTCGAGCCACACCGTGCCGCCGATGCCGGTGGAGCGCGTGTAAAAGCAGCCCCGCGGCTTGAACGACTGCTTGCCGAAGGAGCCGATGAAGGACGCGGTCGGGTCCCAGATCGCGACGACGAGCTCGTTCGCGCCCTTCTTCACAAAGTCGGTTACGTCGTAAGAGAACGGCATCTGCCCGCCCTCGTGCGGTACGCACAGCTCGCGCCCGTTGACGTACACCATCGCGCGGAAGTCGGCCTGCTCGAAGTGGAGGAGCAGGCGCTCGCCGGGCTTCACGTCCGCGTCGAACGAACGCCTGTACCAGAGCGTCTCGTTCGGCTCAGTGAGCCGCCCCACACCAGAAAGAGAGCTCTCGATCACGAACGGCACGAGGATCTCGCCGTCCCACTTTGCCGGACACCCTGGCGCGTCCTTCGTGACGGCGTACTGCCAGAGGCCGTTCAGGTTGGTCCATTTCTGGCGCACCATCTGCGGGCGCGGATACTCGCGCCAGGCGTTCGCCGGCGTGACCTTCTCGCCCCACGGCGTCTTCATACCGGGCACCTGCTGCCAGAGACTTTTTTCACGGCGCACAGTATATCATTTTTTTGGTGCGTTGCGCTACCCCTTCGGCGCGGAAAAATGGTATACTAATCGGCGTTGCAATGAAGGACTAGCGAAGATGTGGAATTACTCTGAGAAAATGATGGACCACTTCCGGAACCCCCGGAATGTGGGAACGATCGAACACCCCGACGGCACGGCCACCGTCGGATCGCTCGCGTGCGGCGACGCGCTGACGTTCCAGTTCAAGCTGGACGCGGACGGGAAGATCTGCGAGGCGAAGTTCCAGACGTTCGGCTGCGCAAGCGCCATCGCCTCGTCGAGCGCCCTCACCGAGATGGTGATCGGCAAGACCCTCGAGGAGGCGTCGAAGATCACGAACAAGGAGATCGCCGACTACCTCGGCGGACTCCCGCCCCAGAAGATGCACTGCTCCGTAATGGGACGCGAGGCGCTCGAGGCCGCAATCAAGAACTTCAAGACCGGCGAGAACTCCGACCGCAACCTCGAGGACACGATGCTCTGCACCTGCTACAACGTGAGCGAAAACGAGGTGCGACGCGTGATCACCGAGAACTCCCTCACCACCGTGGAGGAGGTCACCAACTTCACGAAGGCCGGCGGCGGCTGCGGCAAGTGCAAGCCGAAGATCCAGGCGATCCTCGACGAGATCAACGGGGGCGCTAAATGAAGATCGGCTTCGACAACGAGAAGTACCTCACCGAGCAGAGCGAGGAAATCCGCCGCCGCGCCGCGAAGTACGGCAAGCTCTACCTCGAGTTCGGCGGGAAGCTGATGAACGACTTCCACGCCGCGCGTTGCCTCCCCGGCTACGACCCCAACGTGAAGCTTCGCCTCCTCCAGTCCCTCAAAGACCAGGCCGAAATTCTCCTCTGCATCTACGCGGGCGATATCGAGCACAAGAAGATGCGCGCCGATTTCGGCATCTCCTACGCGGACGACGCGCTCAAGCTCATCGACGACCTCAAGCGCCTCGGACTTCTCTTCCGCGGCGTGGTGATCACGCGCTATACCGGACAAGTCGCCGCGCAGCAGTTCCGCCAGCGCCTCGAGAACCGCGGCATCAAGGTCTATTTCCACTACGTCACGCAGGGCTACCCCGCCGACGTCGAGACGATCGTCTCGGAGGCCGGCTACGGCAAGAACGAATACGTGCCCACCGAGCGTCCCATCGTGGTCGTCACCGCCCCTGGTCCCGGCTCCGGCAAGTTCGCCACCTGCCTCTCGCAGATCTACCACGAATACCGACACGGGAAGAAGGCCGCCTACTCGAAGTTCGAGACGTTCCCCGTGTGGAACATGCCGCTCGAACATCCGCTCAACGTCGCCTACGAGGCCGCCACGATCGACCTCAAGGACTGCAACATGATCGACCCGTACCACCTCCAGGCGTACGGCAAGACGACGGTG